>CAZRGY010000137.1:0-9455 GCA_964599715.1 uncultured Verrucomicrobiota bacterium
GCATTTTGTCCGGCCGTTAATGATTGCCCCACGATGATCAGACGGGCTCCTCCGATCTCGGCAGCCGTAGGAAAGTTGGCCGAGGAACGGCGGGCGACTTCGATGGCCAGCGAACGGGTCGTCTGCAATCCACGCTGAACATAATAAAGCAGTTGCTTGGTATCCGTCGGTGCATCATCACCCAGATACATGACCACAGCCCGATCAGGCTCTTGACGCACTACATGAACCGAGTTGTCAAAAGTTTCATCATCACCCCTCAGCAAGATTTTCTCCGCTTGGGCATTCTCCACCGAACGCGGCACAGCGACCACCCGGCTCTGACCGGCCGGCACATGTACGTTCACGGGCAATCCCGACAATTGCTGTCCATCAGCGGTGGCCCATCCCACCTGAAACTGTTCTTTGCGTGAATCTGTCGCATTGCTCACCCGCACGCGCACCGTTTGTTCCCGGGCAGACGCAGCCGCTTCTTCTCCTTCAGCAACGAGTTGGACTCCGGCGTTGCTGCGTTTGCCGAGATCGAGCGGCTCTACCTCGACTTTCACGCCTTCGGGCCATTGCATCCCTTGCAAGCCATCCAGCTTGGCGCCTTCCTGCAGATCGGTCACCACGATGATCTCGCGATCGATGGCGGAGCGTTTCAATTCCGTGCGCGCAGCCTCTTCTTCCAAGGCCTCCGTCGCCGTCGCCAAGGCATTACCCAAATGCGTGGACCGCCAGCCCGGTTTGGTATCCGCGAGCCGTTGGGTCGCCACAGCCTTGCGCTCGGCATCCTGAGCCTGCCGCCATTGCTCGAAGGTCACCAAAGCTTTTGCCTGTTGATCGAAAGCATAGAGCGCGAATTGATCCGTAGGCCGGGCATCGGCCAACAGCTTTTCCACCTTTTGACGCGCCTGAGTCCACGCGCCATCCCGTTGCATGCTCGCACTGACGTCCAGCAGGATCACGCGCTGACGGGCAAGATTACCATCCGTCCCCCCGCGTGAGGCATCATTGATGAACGGCCGCGCAAAACCCAAGGCCAGCAAACCCAGCACCAGACAGCGGAGCAGCAGCAGCAACCAATGCTCGATGCGACTGCGTCGTGTCAGCTTAGGTGGCGTCGGTTGCAAAAAAAGCAATGAACTGAAGGTGAACCGGTCATTCGTCGTCCGCCGCACCAGATGGAAAATGATGGGACCGGCAATGGCCAAAGCACCCATCAAGAAAAGCGGCGTGAGGAAACTCATGAGCCGAAGCCTCCCTTGCGTTGTTTGACTATCTTGCCCCGCTGCATGCGTTCCCGCAGATAATCAAACAGCGCTACATCCAAAGGCTTGTCCGTATAAGCCGGACGGAAACCCACGCCCAGTTTCTGACAGATCGCCGCCAAGGCTTCCTGATGTTTTTTGAGCTTCTGCAGATAGTCTTCCCGGACCTGATCCGGCTCGATGTAAAGTTCACGACCGGATTCCACATCCAAAAAGAATGACGCTTTCTCGAAATGGAAATCGCGTTCTGCCGGGTCCAGCACCTGAAAAACCATCACCTCATGACCGCTCGCGGTAAGTTGCGAAAGGCTGCGCTCCAGCGTATCCAACGGAGCGAGGAAATCAGACAGCAGCACCATCAGACCGCGTTTACGGACGAGCTCGGCGATGCGCTTGAGCGGCACGGCCAGATCTGTTTGCGTGCCGCCAGCGGGTTTCTCCAGCGCCAGCATCATGTGGCGAAGATGCCCCGTACGATAACGCGCGGGCAGATACTCCCGGATGCGTTCATCAAAGGTCAACAACCCTACGGCATCGCCCTGTCCATAGAGGAAGTAAGCGAAGGTGGCCGCCAAAGTGTTCGCGTATTGCGCCTTGTTGTAGGTTAGCGAGCCATAGGACATCGAACGGCTGTTATCCACCAGCAGGTAGCAACGTAGATTCGTCTCGTCCTCAAACTTCTTGATGTAATAACGGTCACTCCGCGCGTAGAGCCGCCAGTCCAGATAGCGCGGATCATCTCCGGGGGTGTATTGGCGATACTCGGTGAACTCGACGGAGAAGCCGTGATAGGGACTGCGATGTAAACCGTTCCAGAAACCTTGCACCACGATCTTAGCACGCAACTCCAGATTGCGGATCGCCATCAACGCCTGCGGGTCGATGAACGAGGCCGCCTGCTTGGGCGTGTGGGCTGCCGGACTGGTGACGGCTTCAGCCATGATTATTTGGCTGGTGATTCCGGAGCGGCCACGGTTTCCAGCAGCTTGGTGATCAACTTGTCCACGGTGACACCTTCCGCCTCGGCGCGATAGTTCACCAGCACGCGGTGGCGTAACGTCGGGGCCGCAAGCGCTTTAACATCGGCCACAGTGGCATGTGTGCGGCCTTGCAGCAGGGCCCGGGCCTTGGCGCCTAACACGAGGAATTGTGCGGCGCGCAAACCAGCGCCCCAGCTCACCCACTCGGCCACAAAAGCAGGTGTGTTCGGCTGTCCTGGTCGGGAAGCAGAGGCCAGCCGCACGGCATAGCGCACCACATCTTCGGCGATGGGCACCTTGCGGACCAGATCATGGAACCGCAGAACATCCTCACCGGTGAACAGCGCCTCGATCGGTTCGGGACGTTTCGCGGTGGTCTGCAACACGACCTTCACCTCGTCATCTTCCGGCAGATAATCGATCACCACGTTGAACATGAAACGGTCCAACTGCGCTTCCGGCAGCGGATACGTGCCCTCCATCTCGATGGGGTTCTGGGTGGCGAGCACAAAGAACGGCTCGGGCAAGCGATGCTTCACCCCGGCGGCAGTCACCTGATGCTCCTGCATGGCCTCCAGCAAGGCAGCTTGCGTCTTGGGCGGGGTGCGGTTGATCTCATCCGCCAAAATCATGTTCGCAAAGATGGGACCAGGTACAAAGGCCATGTGACGGCCATCCTCTGAATCCTCGAGTATCTCCGTGCCGGTGATATCCGCGGGCATCAGATCGGGCGTGAACTGGATGCGCTGGAATTTGAGATGAAAGACCTGCGCGATAGATTTCACCAACAGCGTCTTGGCCAAGCCGGGCGCACCGGTGATGAGGCAATGTCCGCCCGCGAAGAGCGCGATCAATATCTCCTCCACCACATCCTTCTGGCCGATGATGACTTTCGAGAGCTCGGCGTCGATCCGCACTTTGCCGTTGATGACCTGTTCGACGAGTTGTTCCTCGGTCGGTTCCGCTGCTGGTGGGGTCACCACCTCAATAGTCGATTCCACTTGTGCTTCCTTTCCCCTGTAGATGGTTCACCCACGACTGAACACCGCTCGTGAGGAATTGTTGTAAGAACTGACGCTGCGCTGCCCGGCCGTATTCGTATCGCTTGGTGTCCATTCTGGGTAGCCGGGTCTCAGTGCGTCATAGCGTAGAAGATTATATTGATGCCAAGCGGGAAGGATTTCTTTTCCGAGAACTCACGGAAGTAGTACTCGTTCTCACCCTCACGCTCCCAACCGTCGCCATTGTCCGTGTTATGGCAGATCATCACCATCATGCGTCCCTTGTCATCGGAGATGGCGCGGAAATGGACCTCGCGTGCATCATCTCGCTCCCAAGTGATGCCGGTGTATTGGCTATCCGTCCCGGTGCGGACGTTTGGCACCTGCATGTGGTTCTTTTCAAGCTTCAAGGGGAACACGCAATGGAAGATGGGATGCTCCATGGGGATATCGACCGGCTCACGATCCGGAAAAACCCGTTTGATCTCGTAATAGAAATTCTCCCACTCCGCCTCGCCCCAGAAATCATCCACCATCATGAAGCCGCCGTTGAGGAGATACTTGCGCAAGGCGATCACTTCTTCATCACTGAACTGCAAGCCGCCCGGCTCTACCATATAGCAGAAGGGATAGTTCAGCAGCTCGGGATTGGTGATCGAGAGGTGAATCGGATGAGGGTTCACCTTGATGGAAGTCATCTCCTGCAGACGATAGGAAAGGTTCAGATCGGCATCCGGGTAATCAGTCGTCCAGCGTTGGCCACCCCAACCACCGCGGCCATAACGGGTCGAAGAATATTCCAGACGCACAAAGGTGAAGACATCCTTGGAAAGCTCCTTATCCACTTCCCAGACCGGCACGCCCCCCCGGTCATCGGTCGAGCGGTAACGGTTGTAACGCTGGGCATAGGTGACCGCGGCCGTGGCCAGGATCAGGGCGACAAGGATGAACCAACGCGACCACCGGGAACCAAAGCGCGGGGACGCGCTCGCGGGGCTGGCCTGTGATGTTTGCTCCGGCATATATCGGGCTTTCAAGGCGCTCTTATCTGGTATCGGGTAAACCAGACAAGGCTGTCGCTCTGTTCTAACTACGCCTGAACGTCCCCGGAATCAAGCGGCGATACGGAGTATTTATTCCTTCTCGGGCTTATCCAGATACGACCCGGGCGGCAGTTCTTCGTAATCTTTGAAATGCTCCGGGCGAAGCGGTTCCGTGATCTTGTTCTCTTCCTCCAGCCATTGGCCAAGATCCAGCAGGCGGCACCGCTGCGAGCAGAACGGACCAAAATCCCCCGCCAGCCAAGGACCGCGCTTTTGGCACTTGGGGCACTTCACTTCCGGCAATGGCTTTTCACTCATGAACAGGAAACTCTTTTGCGAGGGTTACCGGTATCTGTCGAGCTATTTTCAAGGTTTCGACATCCGGCATGCCATGTGGCATCCTAAGCATACAAATCCAACAAGCCATGAAACCTCGCAAGACTTGGCGAGAGAAACTCGCCGATGACAAGGACCTGCCCAAAGTAGTAAAGATCGCCCCTAAAGATCGGGCTCAATGGAAAGGTGCCACGCTCGTTGTCCCTGCTCCCCGAGAAGTGGATGCCCTGATGCAAAAAGTTCCCAAAGGAAAACTCGTCACCATCAACGAACTCCGGGCGGCTCTCGCACACCAGCATGACACCGAGGTAGCCTGCCCGATCACCACCGGCATCTTTGCCTGGATCGCCGCGCATGCCGCAGTCGAAGCCAAGAGCGAAGGACGCAAACGCATCACGCCATACTGGCGGACATTGAAAGTCGGTGGCGAATTGAACCCCAAGTATCCGGGCGGGATTGAGACGCTCCGCGAATTGATCGAAGCCGAGGGGCATAAGGTCATCCAGAAAGGCAAACGCTTCCTGGTGCTTGATCATGAAAAAGCTCTCCTGCCGCTGGAAAAACTGCTGTGACCTTTACGTCTGGCGGATTGCGCGTAACTTGTGAGGCGACATGAGCTACGAGTTGAAAGATTTTTCGAAAGACGTTTTAGAGCGCAGCCATCAGGTGCCGGTGCTGGTAGATTTTTGGGCTCCTTGGTGCGGACCTTGCAAGATGCTCGGCCCGATCATCGAGAAGTTGGCCGGTGAAGCCCAAGGACGTTGGGAACTTGTGAAGGTCAATACCGAGGAGCAGCCAGACCTCTCCATGCAGTATCAGATCGCCAGCATCCCGGCCCTGAAACTTTTCATCAATGGACAGGTGGCGGATGAGATATTGGGCGCGTATCCCGAAGTGGAATTGCGGCGCTGGCTCGAAACGCATCTCCCCTCGCCTAATGCCGGTCTGGTGAAAGAAGCGCAACGGCTCGCGAGTGAAGGGCTCTTCGCGGAAGCAGCCCAGAAATTACAGGATGTGCTGGCGTTGGATTCGGGCGACCAAGCGGCCGCCTTGCTGATGGCGGAATGCCAACTGGCACTCAACCCAGCGGACGTTGCAGCGATACTGAAGCCTTTTGGTGAAGATTCTGAAGCTTTCGCCAAGGCATCCGGACTGAAGCATCTGGCCGGCTTGCGTCTTGCTGCCGACTCCTTACCGGAAGGCAAAGGCAAAAGCGCTTTCGCCGTCGGCCTGAAGGCATTGAGCAAGCTGGATTACGCCACGGCTTTGGAAAACTGGATCAAAGTCATCGAGATCGACCGTCCGTATCACAACGAAGCGGCGAAGACTGCCTGCAAGAGCGTGTTCCAGATATTGGGCATCCGGCATCCAGTTTCGGAGCGGTTCCACCGGGCCTTCTCCAGCGCCCTCTATGCTTGAGGTTATTCCCCGCGCCTTGAGCCTTCGGATACAGGTAGTTGGACTTATCTGCAATATTGCTGTATTTCCCCTGAGAACGGCAAACAATATGCTATAATATAGGTATGTTTGGCTGGATACGTAAGACACTTAGCCTGGAAGAAGACATCAAACAGACCACGGAGAAAGCCGAGGCTGGAGATGCGGCGGCGCAATTCCGCCTCGCCGTCTGGTACATCGAAGGCAAGTTGGGCGACTCCGATACCATGGCCGCCGCAAAATGGTTCCGCCGCGCCGCCGACATGGGGCATCGAGATGCCCAGTATAACCTCGGAGTCATGTATTCGGTGGGACGTGGTGTCCCCAAAGACTATCCGCATGCCATGAAATGGTTGCGGATGGCGGCAGAACAGAACTGTCCCGACGCACAATTCTTGCTGGGCAAGTTTCTCGCTCGTGGCAAGGGAGACAAAGGAACGGAGCCCGAAGCTATCCTCTGGTTGAATCTGGCAGCAGATCAAGGACACGAGGAGGCCAAACAATATCTGGCCAACCTGAATCCCGGGATGGTCATGAAAGTGTAAATCTGCTGCTTTTGATGGCTGGTTCAGCACAGCACTCCCTCCAGCGCATCCTTTTTCTTCGTTGCCAAATTCGGAGGATCCAAGACTATCCGGCGTAGAGGAGTTTTGGATATGAGTCCCAAGGAGTTGATCAAAAGAAGCAAGTTTCTCAGTTTGGTTTTGCGGCATGAACCGCAACGCATCGGCATCACTTTGGATAGTGCCGGCTGGGTTTCCGTAGATGAATTACTGGCAGCATGTGAAGCGCACGGCATGCCCATTCCCCTGCCCGTTCTGCAGGAAATCGTCAGCACGAGTGACAAACAGCGTTTCGCTTTAAGTGAGGACAGCAAACTTATCCGCGCCAACCAAGGACACTCGGTGGAGGTGAATCTGCAATTACCGCCCACACCTCCGCCTGAAATCCTGTTTCACGGTACGGTGGAAAAGTTTTTGGATTCCATCCGTCGCGAAGGTTTGCGCAAAGGCGAACGCCATCACGTGCATCTCTCCGCCGATGAAGCGACCGCCAGCAAAGTAGGCGAACGACGCGGAAAGCCAATTATCCTAAGGGTTCAGGCAGGTCGGATGCATCAGGCTGGGCATGAATTCTTTTTGAGTGCCAACGGCGTCTGGTTGACTGACCATGTGCCACCACAGTACATAACTTGAGTGACCGCGTTAGCTGCCAGTTCGCAGCAACTGCTGGACACAAAAGTTTAAGCTGAACAGATGGCCATGGGTAATGCGATCAATTCCGGCCCGCCTCTACTCCCTGCGGAGCTGGAGCGCATCTTGCTGGAGACAGATGCCCTGCAAGAAGCCTATCTCGTCGGCGGTTGCGTACGGGACTCCTTTCTGGGATTGCCTCAAAAAGACTTCGATATCGAAGTGTTCGGTATCACCTACGAGCAATTGGAGAAGGCCTTGAAGCGCTGGGGGCGCGTAGATTTGGTGGGACGCTCCTTCGGGGTGGCCAAACTCACCACAGAGTCCGGTGAGCAGTATGATTTCTCGCTGGCCCGGAGAGATTCCAAGATCGCCGCCGGGCATAAGGGATTCAGCATCACCTTTGATCCGGATATCACGCCCAAGGAAGCCGCTGCCCGGCGTGACTACACTATCAATGCGCTCATGTACAGCCCGCGCAAGGGGGCGCTGTTGGATTATTATGGTGGCGTCGCGGACTTGAAACAGCGCGTCCTGCGCCACACCAGCACCGCATTTTCCGAGGACCCCTTGCGGGTATTGCGCGGGATGCAGTTCGCCGCCCGCTTCGATCTCACCACCGCAACCGAGACCTTGAAGCTTTGTAGCGAGATCAAGGACACCTTCCAAGAATTGGCCGTGGAACGGGTGCGCGAGGAATGGCTCAAATGGGCAGCCAAGAGCCAGGTCCCTTCCCGGGGGTTACAATTCCTGCGCGACACCGGTTGGAGTGAACATTTCCCGGAAGTGCAAGCCCTCATGGGCGTGCCGCAAGATCCGGAGTGGCATCCGGAAGGCGATGTCTTCACCCACACCTGCCTTTGCTGCGATGCCATGGCCCGCTTGCACGCCTGGCAAAAACTGGACGAGCCATCTCGTATCACTTACATGCTCGCCATACTCGCGCATGATTTTGCGAAACCACAAACCACCAGTCGGGCCTTGCGGGATGGCAAATGGCGCATCGTCTCCCCCGGTCATGAAGAAGCGGGTGGGCCGGTGGCGGAAAGTTTCATGGAACGCATCAGCATACCCCATGCGATCCGCGAACGCGTGATGCCGTTGGTGACAAATCACCTGGCCCACTTGAACGCCGTGACTGATCGTGGTGTGCGGCGGTTGGCCAAACGTCTGGAACCAGAAACCATCGAAGGATTGTGTCTGGTCATCGAGGCGGACCATAGCGGAAGACCGCCTAAGCCGCCGGGATTGCCGAAGGGGGCGAAAGAATTGCTCGCCAAAGCGGCCGAGATGAAGCTGCAAGCGTCAGCCCCGAAACCTATCTTGCAGGGACGCGACCTCATTGCGCGCGGCATGTCACCGGGCAAAGAGTTCGGTCAAATCCTCGAAGCGGCTTTTGAGGCACAATTGGAGGGCAAGTTCAGCGATCACCAAGGCGCGCTGAAGTGGCTGGCAGAAATTAGATCCGAACCGTGAGGCCGATCACTTGCCTTTGGACCCCATATTAGCCGCACGGTCTTTTGCTTCGGTGACCTGCTCTGGCGTCATCTCTTTTTCGAGAAGTTGAAGTATCTCCACCCCGAAGCCGCGCGAACTGGCGAGGCTGATCCACTTGTAGGCTTCCACCAGATCTTTCTTAACACCGTCACCAGTACGGTAGAGCGAACCCAAGCTGATCTGCGAAAAGGCTTCCCCCTGCTCAGCCGCCGTCCGGTAAAGCTGCGCGGCTTTGGCCGTATCTTTGTCGACCACGATGCCGTTCTCGTAGAAGCGCGCCATGTTCGCAATGCAATTCAACTCACCGGCATCCACGCCACGTTGATACCAGTAAACGGCATCCTGATTACTCTGGCCAACACCGTGGCCGCGCTCGTAGCAATACCCCATCTTGAAATAAGCCTTGGTGTTCTTCAACTGGGCGGCATTGCGGTAATACTTGAAGGCCTCCGGCAGATCGCGCTGACCGGCATCGCCAGTGAAATAGAGATCACCCAAACGCATGTTCGCCTCACTGTCTCCAGTCGCGGCAGCTTTTTCATACAGGGCAAGCATGTCCTCTGTTTTGCCTTTGCCACTGACTTCCTTGGCGCGGGCCACTTTGAAAGCCGATTCAGAAATTCCTCCTTCGGCAGCGACGCGATGCCATTTGAGAGCTTGCTCCCGGTCAACCGCTCCGCCCTTGCCTTCTTCAAACATGGTAGCGGCCTTGGCG
>CAZRGY010000138.1:0-9451 GCA_964599715.1 uncultured Verrucomicrobiota bacterium
GTCGTCTTGCACCGCAGGATGCACGCTTTCTGATCTCCCTCGTGCTTTGTCTTGATGATGGATGGCGTGGCCTTGACCGCGCCGCCCAGCACATCGAACAGCTCCGGGCTGAATACCACATCCCCACCCTTAGCCCCATCACAATACCTTGAGGCCCGGTTCACCGTATCGCCGATGACCGTGTATTCCAGTCGTTCCTCCGCCCCGATGAATCCGTGGATGACCTCACCGGTATGCAGTCCGATACCGAGTTCACAAAAAGGCAGACCTGCGGCTTTCCGACGAGCGTTCACCTTCTCCGCCGCTTCTTGCATACCGATGGCCGCACGCACCGCCTTCATGGCATGGTCGGGGTCCTCTTCCGGACTGCCGAACACCGCCAGTACGGCATCGCCCATGAATTTGTCTACCGTGCCGTCATGCAGGAAGATCACTTCTACCAGGGCGGAAAAATAGTCATTCAACATCTCCACCACGGATTCGACCGGCAAACCCGCGCTCACTGCCGTAAACCCGCGCAGATCCGAAAGCAAAATGGTCACATGCGATTTCAATCCGCCGGGTTTCAGTTTCCCCTCCTGCGCCTTGGTCAGCAGTGTGCTGCGTAATTTGGGCGAGAAGTTCGCCAGCAGATGCTCCATCGTCTTGTTCTTGGAGGCCAGGTCCGCCTGCAAATGCTGATTCGCCACGGCTGCCGCCGCGTAGTGGGCCACCGCCACCAGGAACTGCAAATCTTCCTTCCGAAAGACCGAGGCGCGTTCCGCATTATCCACACACAAGACTCCCATCGGGCTGCCCTGCCACAGCAGCGGCACATACATACCCGTGCGCACCCCGATGTGCTGGATGCTCATGCTCAGATCCTGTTGCTCGTCCTCCGAACTCCAGATGAAGCCATTGCCGTCGCTGATGGCCCTTTTGATCAGGGTGCGGCTTATCGGCGGGTTGTCCGACGGAATGCTCGCGCGTAACGCCAGTTTGCCTGAAGAGGGCTCGAAGATCAGCAAAGCCCCACGCAAGGCGCCCGGGATCAAGTCCACCACACGGTTCAAGATCAGGCTATACAGAGACCGCAGGTCTCGTTCGGCAGCGAACTGGAGCGGCAAGTCATACAACAGGTTCAGCCGCGCTGACGCATCTTGGGCCAACCCGGATACTGGCAGCTTGGCCGGTTGGGCGGCATTCACGGAGTCACGGATCTTGATTGGTCCCGTCTCTGCTGACGAATTTGGATTGGATTGCATGACTTGATATATATCCCTCAGACACCATTTGCCCAAAATCCATGACTGTATGACAAGCACGGAAACTAGAAACGATTTTGTCTCCGGTCAATGCAGTCCCCATCTTTTTTCTACTCAAGCTACCAACGGCTTGCGATACCAACAGGCTTGCTCAAGCACAGGTGTTTGGCAACACTGCCGCTGAAATCCCTATGAACCGCCGAACACTTTCCAGCGCCCTCCTCTGTGCAGGCCTCCTGTTTTCTTGCTGGCTTCAAGCTGCTGCTCCCACCATCGACTGGCCTGCTTGGCGCGGACCAACTCGTGACGGCATCGCTGCCGCTGGCCAGTCACTCCCCATCCAGTGGAGTGAGACCGAGAACGTGTTGTGGAAAGTCCCCATTCCCGGTCGAGGCCATGGCTCACCGACCGTGGTCGGTGACCGTATCTACCTGCCCACAGCCGATCCCGTGAAGCGCACGCAAACCGTGCTTTGCCTCAATCGCAAGGACGGCAAATCGATCTGGGAATCCGTCGTCCACAAAGCCGGGGCTGAACCGGGCAAGCAGGCGAACTCTTCCGCCGCCTCCGCCTCAGTGACCTACGACAAAGGGCAATTGTTTATCAACTTCCTGAATTCCGGTGCGGTTTACACCACTGCGCTGGACTTGAGCGGCAAGATTCTTTGGCAAAAGAAAATCTGTGATTACGTAGTCCATCAAGGCTATGCCGCCTCACCGGTGATCTTTGAAAACCTCGTGCTCGTCTCCGCCGACCACAAAGGCGGTGGCGTGGTCGTCGCTTTAGATCGCAAGAATGGCAACCTGGTCTGGAGCCAGCCCCGTCCCAAGCATCACAACTACACGACACCCTCCATCATCCAAGCCGCCGGGCAAACCCAGATGGTGCTCGCCGGCTGCAACGTCATCTCCAGCTTCGATCCCCGCTCAGGCAGCAAGCTCTGGGAGATCGAAGGCTCCACCGAGGAATGCGTCACTACGATTGTAACCGATGGCGAACGCATCTTCGCCAGTGGCGGCTATCCCAAGAACCACGTCGTGGCGGTCATGGCGGATGGCTCTGGCAAGATCGCCTGGCAAAATATCGCGCGCGTTTACGTGCCCTCAATGATCGTGAAAGACGGCTACCTCTACGCCGTGATGGACGCTGGCATCGCGGTTTGCTGGAAATCCGACACGGGCGAAGAGATGTGGAAGGAACGTCTCGGCGGTGATTTCTTCGGATCCCCCATCATGGTCGGCAACCGCATCTACGCCACGAATGTCCGCGGCAAATCTTATGTCTTCGAAGCCACACCAAAGAGCTTCAAAATACTCTCCGAAAATCAGCTAGGTAATGAGAGTTATTCGTCACCATCCATCTGCGGTGATCGCATCTATCTGCGTGTAGCGGCCAAAGGCGAAACCCGTCAGGAGTATCTCTACTGCATCGGCAGCAAGAACTGAGACTCACTTGGCTCGCGCACCGGGCATATCCTGGCTCACATCGAATACTCTGGAAGTAAATTCCTGTCCATCCACTGCTAACAGTTTACCATTAGGGCTGAATGACAGACACACTGGCGTACCCTCCAATCCGATGAAGTAATTAACCATCTTCTTCGTCGTGTAATCCCACAACTTCACGGAGCCATCCATAGAAGCAGTCGCGATCACCGGGCGGCTCGGATGAAACGCCAAGGCCGTCACCTCGTCATCATGCACCCGGATTGACATCTTTACCTTAAGCGTCTCTGCGTCGCTGATATGGACCATTCGATCTACTCCGCCCAAGGCTATCAGACTGTGATCCGGGGACACCACGAGGCAATTTCCTCGAAAATCAAAAACGTTAGTCCGCAGGAGCTTTCCGGTCCGGCCATCCAGTTGCCACAATTCATCCGCCGCCCCTGTCGCCGAACGCTTCGCGGCGACCAATCCGATGATGTTGTCTCCTTTACCCGCAAAGACAGCATTCTGCATTTTGTGAGGGATTTTCAGCAAGGAATCACCCGATTTGGTAGACAGCACTTCAACTGCCGGAGCGCGAAGATAGACCACAAGCAATCGCTCACCAGCCGAGTCAAATTGGACTTGTGCCGGATGATTTACGAGCTTTGTGCTCCATCTCTCCACAGCCTCATCGCCGATATTGGAATAGAGTTTATAGTCGATGGGTGGAGCCCCGGTCTGCTGCGCGAGGAGAAAGGTTCCGCTGGGGGGATGACTGGCCCCAAAAGAATAACGAGGATTTGAAGTCCAAGACAGTTCCTTGATGTCAGACGGATTGCTCAAGTCATAGCGCACCAGAGCGTATTCTTTCCGCCCCAAGAGCAGATTGTCCGCTATAAAAGCACAACTCCAACCTTGCTCCGCCTTAACGTGAGTCTTGCGCATCACTTCCAGACCCGCTGGTATGCGCCAGAGCCGCTGCGGCCGTTCCGCCGTCAGCAGATAACCGCTATTGGGTTCGAGACTCCATTGTAAATCCCTATAGGTCGGCAACCCATGAAAACTTCCTAAACGTTGCAGATCCTCTGGCCGCCATAAGTCCAGCCGCCAGCGGTAAATCCCACTGCTGGCATGGTTTTTTCCGTAATCCCCCATGGTCAACAACTTGTTATCTGCCGTCCAAGCCATTTGCATCAATAGACCGCTGTATAATCTGCCCCGCTGCCTCAATTCGCCGGTTTGTCCATCCATCAGATAGACCGATCCATCCGCAGCTCCCACGGCCAACCATTTGCCATCCGGACTGAAAGCGTGACTATGAGAATTCACACCAGAACTGGATTTCACCGTCCCATCTGCCACGTTCACCAACCGACTGGACCTTGATACCCCAGAGTTCACCAGTGAAAGTAAGGTTCCATCCGGGCTGAAGGCGACCCCTCCGACAAGATCTTCCCGGCTCCAAAGCGAAGTCCCAGTCTCTAGGTCCATCATCCTCAGTTCCACCCAATATTCAAAGTAATCACGTTGCACCATCAATCGACGCCCATCCGGGCTCAAGAACAGATCTCTCACCCCTCTGTCCGAAAATTTGGCCAGCTGGGATTGAGACAATCTGCCTTTTGCCGAAAATGGTGTCTTGGCCGGCAATGACAACGTCTTGATTTTCTTGCCGGAGTTCAAATCCGAGACCACCACCGAATCCCCCGTCCGGGAAGCCACCGCCATGAATCTCCCATTTCCGGAGATTGACGCTACTTTAGGCCCACTCACCCCGGTCTCAATCGACCGTGTAACGCGGTCAGCCGCCACCTCGACCAGATCAATCTGAGTCAGCAACCCCACCAATGCGAAGATGCCGGACTGGCCCGGCACGGCTATGACCTTCTGAACCCCTCCGTAAGTCCGTCCAGGGACAGCCAATGCCCGCAGTGAAAAATCTCGCTTGGCTGAGAGATACTCCCAAGTCTGATCCCTCCGCTCCGGTGGACAATCATCAAGCGCCTTGACCAAACCCTCCAAGTCCTGGCTGCTAAAAGCCGCCTCCGCCAGCGCGATCTGCGCCTTGCCAAACTCCTGCACGGCCTTGCCCTCCGCCCGTTTCGCCTCTTGCTCCGCCAGCTTTGCCTTGGCCGCTTCAGAGTTGGCGCGGTCGGCTTGCGACAATGCCCCAAGCTTTTCCTTCTCCAAACGCCAGACAAACCCGCCTGTCAAAACGGTAATCAACAGTAACGCCACTACTACGGAAACCGTGATCCCTCGGTGCCGCTTCAGTAGCAGCCCCAGTTGTCCTAATAAACCCACGTTCTCCGCGCTCGTCGCAAACCCTCGTTGATACGCCTCCACATCCGCCAACAGCTCCCCCACGCTCCCGTAACGTTGCTCGCGATCAAACGCCAGCGCTTTCATCGTAACTGCTGATAACGTTCCCGGCACTCGCCCCCCCGGACAATGCGGCAGCGGCGTGATCTGCTTTGGATCGGTGACCGTTCCGGCGGACAACTTCTTTCCCACAGCGGAACTGCTCCCGGTGTTGAATTGTGTCGGCGGCACAATTTTCCCGCTCTTCACATTGTCCAGCACCTCTTTGATCGTCCGACCCTCCACCGGCGCTCTTAGCGTCAGTATCGCATACAATATCCCACCCAGACTGAAAACATCCGCCCGTTCATCCAAATCCGCCACCTTGCCTTCAGCTTGCTCTGGCGGCATATACTGCGGCGATCCCATCACCGCCCCGTCCATCGTCAGGTTCTGCGAACTCCCGCTCAACTGCGAATCACTCAACTCCGCAAATCCAGCGGCCAATGTGCTATCCTTGGTGTTCAGAGCCGTGCCGTTTGCAGCTCCGGCTTGCAGCTGTATCTCCTGCGCCGTCTGCGCCACATCATATAGCACCTTGGCCAAACCCCAGTCCATCACCAGCACTTCGCCGAACTGCCCCACCATCACGTTCTCCGGCTTCAGATCCCGGTGGATCACTCCTTTGGCATGCGCAAACGCCATCGCCTCACACACCTTGCGAAATACGTTCAACAACCGATCTAAAGTATACTCCTTCACCGTCGCCGCCTTGCCCGCCTGCAAATCATCCAGAATGGTTTGCAACGTCCTACCCTCGACCTTCTTCATCGTGTAATACAGCCGCCCCTCAGCGTCCTTCCCCATCTCGTAGATCGGCACAATGCTCGGGTGTTCCAGCCTTGCTAATACGGTGGCTTCGCGGATGAACCGCAACCGGATGCTCTCACTGTCCCCGATGTCCTGCCGCACCACCTTCATCGCCACCGTCCGCCCCAGCAACTGGTCATTGGCCTCCAGCACCGCCCCCATCCCGCCCTTCGCGATCTCCGCTCCCTTGGTGTAATGCCCGGCCACTCCTGACCCGTTCGTATCTCCCACAGACTGGCTCGCCGGCGTGATGGACAATCTCACCGTTCCCAAATGCAGTTCCAGTGGATACGTCAATGCACGGCTCTCCCTCACAGCCTCCCCGCTGTGATAAGTTCCCGAAGTGCTCCCTAAATCCTCCACCACGCAATGCGTCTCACTCAGCGTCAGCCGCACATGCCTGCGCGATATCTCTGGCGACACGATCGCCAGATCGCAGTTCCCCTGCTCCCGTCCCAAAACGTAACTGCCGACATCCAGGCGATGTTCATACCGCCCGCCCGCTGGCGGTTCGATGACCAGATGAAAAGTAGCCATGCCCATTTCCCTACTGGGCCAACCTCCCCGTACAAGCCGGCTGGCAAACTGCTGACTTAATATGATATAGCGGGCAATCCCCTTGCCCGCACCTTCCTCCAAACAGCAGGAAGCAACCGCTTTATGATTTGCCCAGCCTCAAGCCAGCAAACCTTTGACCACGCTACCCTCATCCGTCGGCCCTATCAACCGTTGATTCAAGCCCTGATAGCGGTAACTGAACTGGTGTGGGTCCATGCCCATCTGATTCAGAATTGTCGCTTGCAGATCACGGATACCCACCCTGTCCTCCGTGATCATGTAACCGAGTTCATCCGTCGCGCCATGGACGTGTCCGGCCTTGATGCCGCCACCCGCCATCCAGATGCTGAAGCAGTGCGGATGATGATCGCGCCCGAGGAACTTCGATCCGTTCCGTTCCTCATTCATCGGCGTGCGACCAAATTCTCCGCCCCAGATCACCAGGGTGTCATCCAGCATCCCGCGTTGCTTCAAGTCCGTGATCAGTGCCGCCGCCGCCTGATCCACATCGCGACATTTCTTCGGCAAACCGGTCCCGAGATCGTTGTCCGCGCTCGTTCCGTGCATGTCCCAGCCCCAGTCATAAAGCTGCACGAAACGCACACCCTTCTCCACCAACCGCCGCGCCAGGAGGCAATTGTTCGCAAACGACGCCTCGCCCGGCTTCGCTCCGTAAGCCTCGCGGATGTGCTCCGGCTCCTTCGCGATATCGAACGCCTCCGGCACCGCGATCTGCATGCGATACGCCAGCTCGTATTGCTGTATGCGCGTGAGCGTCTCGGGATCGCCGTATTGCTTGGCTTCGATCTCGTTCAATTTCGCCAACGCATCGAGACTGCGACGCCGCGATTTCCGGTCCATGCCATCGGGATTGCTCGAGAACAGGATCGGCTCACCTTGCGAGCGACATTGCACGCCCTGATACACAGAGGGCAGAAAGCCGCTGCTCCACAAACTCTTCCCACCCGTCGGATCCGTGCCGCCCGAGAGCAGCACCACAAAGCCCGGCAAATCCTGATTCACACTGCCCAGCCCATACGTCAGCCACGAGCCCATCGAGGCACTGCCCGCCAGTGCATTACCCGTGTAGAGAAACAGCTCCGCCGGTGCGTGGTTGAACTGGTCTGTGTTCATCGAGCGCACGAGGCACACATCATCCACGATCTTCGAGAAATGCGGCAGCACCTCGCTCACCCACATGCCCGCCTGTCCGTATTGTTTGAATTTATGTGGCGAACCGAGCATCTTCGGCACGCCTTTGATAAACGCAAACCGTTGCCCTTCCAGCAGCGATTGCGGACACGGCTGCATGTTCAACTCATTCAACTTCGGCTTGGGATCGAACAGGTCCAAAGACGGCGGCGCACCGGACATGTGCAGATAGATCACCGACTTCGCCTTCGGCGCGAACATCGGCGCCCTTACTGCCAATGGATTCCCACCCGCCACCGCCGGTGCTGAAGCCCCACGCAAGCCCAACTGCCCCAGCGCCAGCGCACCAAGACCAAGCCCCGCACGGCCAAAGAACGTCCGCCGCGTCATCGCGCGCATCTCGGCCAATTTGGGATTAAGAATATCGTCGTTCATACGCATTAGCCCTTCGTCAGCACCCCATCCAGGTTCAGCAACACATTCCCGATCACCATCCACGCTGCTTGCTCCGCCACATCACCTGAAAGCACTTTCCCATCCGCACCCGTCGTGAGTTTCTTCGCCGCTTCGGCATCGGCGCGATAATGCTCCAGCTCGCTGTGATACAACTCCACCAAAGTCTTTACCTGTTCCTTCTGCGGCGGACGAGCCAGACAAAGCGTGAGCGCATACTTCACCCGCTCCTCCACCGTGTTGCCGCCTTCCTTCTGGATGCGTTGCCCAAGCGCTTGTGACATCTCCACAAATGCCGGATCGTTCATCGTCACAAACGCCTGCAGCGGCGTGTTTGTCGGCAGACGCCGCAGCGTGCAGTTCTCACGGCTCGGCGCATCAAAGGTCGCCATACTCGGATACGGCACCGTGCGTCGCCAGAAGGTATACATTCCTCGCCGGTACCGGTCCTCGCCCGTGCTCGTCGCCCAATTGCGCTGACCATTGAACGCCGCGCGCCACAAACCATCCGGTTGCGGTGGATACACCGAGGGTCCACCGATCTTCCCGCTCAAGAGCCCGCTCAACGCCAGCGCCTGATCCCGCACCCCTTCGGCATCCAGTCGCCGCCGCGGATAATGCGAGAGCCATTCATTGATCGGATCCTTCTCCGCCGCCTTGCTGCTCACCACGGACGATTGCTGATACGTGGAGGACATCACCAGCATCTTGATGAACGCTTTCATGTCCCAACCTTTGTCCATGAACTCCACCGCCAGCCAGTCGAGCAATTCCGGATGCGTCGGCAAAGTCCCTTGCGTGCCGAAATCTTCCTCCGTCAGCACGAGCCCGCGACCGAACAATTGCGACCAGATCCGGTTCACCTGCACCCGCGCAGTAAGCGGATTATCCCGGCTCACCAGCCATTCCGCCACTCCGAGACGATTACGCGGCACCGATTCGCTAGGCGGCGCAAATCTATCCAGAAACTCTGGCTCCACCTTCGCCCCCAGTTCCAAGAAATTGCCTTTGACGAAAAGGTTGGACGTGCGCTGCTTGTCTTTGCCTAGCTCCTTCATGATCGGCACCACCAAGGGCTTGATGCCCGCCAACTCCTTGCGCTTCTTCTCCAGTTGCGTATTGATCTGAGCCAACGAACCCGAAAGCGGCCGGTAATAATCCAGAAGCTTGCTTTGCTGCTCCTTGCTGCGCTTCTCACTCGCCACCACGAGGGTCGCGAGGATATCCCGTGGCAATTCCCGCACCGGCAGCTTCTGCGTCGTCGCCTGCAACCGGAATTTCCCGAGCAGATGCTGACTGCCATAATTCTGCTCCAGCGTCACGGTGAGGATGGCTTCTTCGCTTTCCTTCAACGGACTCGCCAGTTCGAACACCACCGCATGCGGCTTGCCTGTCTCGCCTGCGATGGCCCAGCCCGACTTCTTGCCAGCCGCTAAAACCTTG
>CAZRGY010000139.1:0-9416 GCA_964599715.1 uncultured Verrucomicrobiota bacterium
CGCAAACAGCATGGTCGTTAAGAACGACGGAAACATGGCGGCGGTAGTTTGCTGGCAAAGCTCCAGTTGTCACGGGAGAAATGGTGAGGGCCGCCTCCGCTTAGGCTTGGACTTTTTCCGCTTCCGTGGAAAGGTTAGAGCCATGTTGCAGCCCAAAATCTTTTTCGGTGTCGTCGCTATGACCGCCCTCTTGCTGGGCGGGTGCGGTAAGAAAACGGATTCCGCCACCAAAGCCACCGGCAGTGGGAGCGCTGATGCCCCGGTGAAGCTGGCCAAGGACGACGGTTTCCCCCTGCCTGAGCCCGCCTTGGTGGCCGATTGCGAACCCGGCATCCCCGGCGGCCGCCTCATCATCACCACCTTCGGCGATCCCAAGACTTTCAATCCCATCACCGAAAACGAAAGCTCCTCCAGTGACATCATCCGGTTGCTCTTCAGCGCCTTGATGAGCTTCGACTGGCGCACCCAGAAGGCCACGCCCGGCATGGCCGCTTCTTACACCGTGGCCGAGGACCAAAAGACTTGGACTTTCACTCTGCGCAAGAATTTGAAGTGGAGTGACGGCCAGCCCCTCACCGCCGATGACGTCGTTTTCACCTGGAATGACATCATCTACAATCCCGATATCAATAACGTCACCCGGGACGCCTTCACCCTGCATGACAAGATCTTTGAGGTCAGCAAAGTGGATGACCTGACTGTGAAGATCGTGACGCCGGAGGTTTACCCGCCCTTCTTGGAATTTGCCGCTGGCGGCGTGCCCATTCTGCCCAAGCACATCTTGGAGCAGGCCGTGAAAGAGAAGCGCTTTGAATCCGCTTACGGCATTGATACCCCGCCGAAGGAACTGGTGTGCAGCGGCCCGTATAAGCTTAAAGAACTCAAGCCTGCCCAATTCACCCTGCTCGAGCGCAATCCCTATTACCCCAACACTGATTCCAAAGGCCAGCGCCTGCCTTATCTGGATGAAGTGGTTTACATGAGCGTGCCGGATATGAACGCCATGTCCCTCCGTATGCTGGCGGGTGAAGCCCATGTGCACGAGAACGTCCGCCCGGATGAATATGCGCGCTTCAAAGAGGCGGCAGACAAGGGGCAGTTCAAACTGCTCGAGCTGGGCATCGGGCCGGAGAAATCGTTCTTCTGGTTCAACCTGAACACGGGCTCCAACCCCAAGACCGGCAAACCCTATGTGACCCCGCACAAGCTGAAATGGTTCCGCAACACGAAATTCCGCCAGGCGATGGCTCACGCCGTGGATCGCGACAGCATCGTCAAAGGTGCCTTCTTTGGTCGGGGTGAAGTCCATTTCGGTTTCGTCTCCCCGGTGATCAAGAAATGGTATAATCCTGACACCGCAAAATACCCCTATGACATCGCGAAGGCCAAGGCCCTGCTTAAGGAGATCGGCATCGAGGACCGCAATAAGGACGGCATCCTGGAGGACAGCGATGGCAACCCGATCGAGTTCGAGATGAACACCAATGCGGGCAACAACCTGCGCGAACGCATCTCCGTGATGCTGCAGGAAGATCTCAAGCGCTTGGGCTGCAAGGTCAATTTCCGCCCCATCGATTTCAATGCCCTCGTGGACAAGATCCAGAATTCCTATGACTACGAGTGCATGTATCTGGGATTGGGCGGCGGTGCTTCCGATCCGATGGCGAACGCCAATGTGGTGAAATCGGACGGCTTCACGCATTTCTGGTTTCCACGCCAGGAGAAGCCCTCCTTCGATTGGGAAGCACGCCTGGATGAGCTGATGAACATCCAGGGCACCACTTTGGATGAAGCCAAGCGCAAAGCGGCTTTTGATGAAGTGCAGGTGATCATGGCCCGCGAAGCCCCCTTCATCTATCTCGCTTCACAATACAATTACGCCGCGGTGGACAAGCGTTTGAGCGGTCTCAAACCGACCGTGCTCAGCTCCCACCGCGTCACGTGGAACATCGACGAACTCTTCTTCCAGAAAAAGTGAGCATGAAACAGTTCTCGCGCAGATCATTCATCGGGACCACCGCTCTGGCGGGTGGTGCAGCGTTATTGGGCGGTTGTGGTGGCAGCAGCAATCAACAAGCCCCCGCCCCGGCGGCCAACGCCCAACCACCGATCGAAGAGCCGTACGTGAACCCGTGTGAACCGGGCGTGCGGGGTGGCCGTTTCGTTATCGCCAGTTTCAGCGACCCCAAGACGTTCAATCCCATCACCGCGAATGAGACGTCCTCCAATGACATCATCGACATGATGTTTGTCGGCTTGATCGCGAAGAACCAGGCCACGCAGGAAGTCTATCCATCATTGGCCGCCGAATGGTCGGTGGCGGAAGATCAGAAAACGTGGACCATCCGCCTGCGCAAAGGCCTGAAGTGGTCGGACGGCAAGCCCATCACAGCAGACGATGTGGTCTTCACGGTGAAAGACATCGTTTACAACAAGGACATCATCAATGTGACGGCGGACCCTTTGCGCATCGATGGCAAAGATTTTGAGATCAGCAAAGTGGATGATCTATCCGTGCAGGTAGTGACACCGGATATCTACGCCCCCTTTGCCGAATTCTTTGGTGATGTGCGCATCCTGCCCAAGCACATCTTGGAACCTGCGGTGAAGGAGAAGCGCTTTGAATCCGCTTACAGTGTCTCTACACCTCCGGATCAGCTCGTATGTTCCGGCCCCTACCGGCTCAAACAGTTCAAGACGAGTGAGTTTTGCCTGCTGGAGCGGAACCCCTACTATTTCGCCATCGATAAAAAAGGCCAGCAACTGCCGTACTTCGATACCGTGGTGCATTCCGTGGTGCCGGACCAGAACGCGATCTCGCTGCGTTTCCTCAAAGGAGACTGTGATGTGCAGGAATTTGTGCGCCCTGAAGAGGCCATGCGCTTCAAGGCCGAGGCCGCCAGCGGCAAATTTAGATTCGTAGAGCTGGGCGTGGCCTCGCAGATGGACCTCATCACCTTCAATCAGAATCCCGGCGCGACCAAATCCGGCAAGCCCTACATCCCGCCGCACAAATTGAAGTGGTTTCGCAACACGAAATTCCGGCAGGCCATCTCGCACGCCATTGATCGCGATAGCATCGTGACGTCCTCGTTGAACGGTTTGGGCAAGCCGAACTACGGTTTCTGGAATGAATCCAACACCAAATGGTTCAATCCGAACATCCCGACCCAGCCATATAGCTTGGACAAGGCCCGTGAGTTACTGGCTGAGATAGGCATCAAGGACCGGAATGGCGATGGCTTTTTGGAAGACGAGGATGGCAATCCCGTCGAGTTCGAGATGAACACCAACGCCGGCAATAGCCGCCGGGAGAAGGGCTCAGTGCTGGTGCAGGAGGACCTGAAACGCTTGGGTATCAAGGTCAACTACCGCCCTTTGGACTTCAACACGCTGGTCTCCCGCCTGGACGCTACGTTTGACTATGAATGCATTTTCCTTGGCCTAGCGAGCACCTCGCCGGAGCCGACAAGCAGCCTTAACGTGTTGCGCTCCAATGGGTTCACGCATCAGTGGTATCCCCGACAGGAAACTCCCTCCACCCCTTGGGAAGCCCGGATAGATGAGTTGATGAACAAGCAGCTCAAGACTTTGGACTTTGCGACCCGGAAGAAATACGTGGATGAGGTGCAAGTCATTATGTCCGAACAAGTTCCGATGATCTACACGGCTTGCATGTTTGCCTATGCCGCCATCCGGAATGATGTGGCGAACTTGCAGCCTACGGTGCAGCATAATAACCGGCTATTTTGGAATATCGCGGAACTATATTTCAAAAAATAGGTTTAACTAAAGCATGAAGGCTGGTTGGTTCTATTCAGGTAGGCTGAGTGTCACCTATCTGTAACCTTCTAAAACGTTGACATTTGAGAGGGGCAGGTTAGAAAACAAAGGCTACCTAATACTTTTATAAACAAAGGTGGTAGTGGACCCTGAAGGGAAGCAGTTATGACAAAACGAATTCTTGCCGCGACAGGTGTGATGGTAGTGGGTCTTGCCGCCGTGCAGACCGCCCAGGCACAACAAAAAATCTGGAACGTTTCTGCGACCTTGCGTGGTTTCTATGATGATAACTACGCCACGGCTCCCTCCAATCCTACGGGCCCCGGCGTGTCGCCCGCGCGCTCCAGCTTGGGCTTTGAACTGAGCCCGTCTGCCAATGTGAATTTCGTCAAGGAGCAGACTTCTCTGACTGCGGGATACACCTACAGCATGAAGTACTATGAGGACCGCCCGCAGGATACGGCGGATCATAGCCACCAGTTCCAAGCCCGCTTGAACCACAATTTCAGCCCGCGCTACCGTTTGGAAGTTTCCGAAAGCTTTGCCATCGCGCAAGAGCCCCAGTTGCTAGATCCAGTTACCCTCACCCGTCCGTTGCGTTCCGAGGGTGATAACATGCGCAACATCGCTGGCTTCACTTTCGGTGCGGATGTGACCCGCCTGTTGGGCTTTGAGATCGGCTACCAGAATTCATGGTACAACTACGAGCAGGAAGGTGCTAACTCCCTTTCCGCCCGTTTGGACCGCACCGAGCATCTGGCCACACTCAACTCCCGTTGGAACATCCAGCCCACGACGATCGGTATCTTCGGTTACCAGTTCAACGTGACGGAACACTCCGATAGTGATTTGATCACGGCTCCGGTGCCGGTATTGCCTCCGCCTAATTTGGTCTCCTCCTCCACCCGTGACAGCCGTTCCCACTACCTCTACGTCGGTGCGGATCATACGTTCACGCCGCAGTTGACCGGGTCGGCCCGTATCGGTGGTCAGTACATCGAGTTTCCGAATGCCGTGCCCGGCGTGAGCGACAGCAACGTCAGCCCGTACGTGGACGTCTACGGCAGCTACAGCTACGGTGAAGGCAGCTATTTTCAGTTGGGTGTGAAGCACAACCGTTCCTCCACGGATGTGAACAACTCATTGGACCAGCAGGCCACGGCGGTGTATGGTACGGTAAATCACCGGATCACGCCGAAACTGACGGCCAACCTGCTCACCCAATATCAATACTCGGAATTCAATCAAGGTCCGCAGGATGGCGCCTCCGACAATTACTTTACCGTGGGGCTTAACCTCGCCTACGAGATCAACCAGTATCTCACGGCTGAAACCGGCTACAATTATGATCGCCTGGACTCTGATGTCACCACGGGCAACCGTAGCTACACCCGCAACCGGGTCTACATCGGTATCCGTGCCAGTTACTAAGACTTGATTTAACCATCAGGGGAGGCTGGTATCACTACTGGCCTCCCCGTTTTTATTCGTTACATATGGAAGCCTTACCCCCGTCCCCCCAAGTCAAAGACAGCGAGGCCCAGCTGCACTTTTTGGATTACTGGCGCATCCTGCGCGTCCGCAAAGTGCTCATCATGGTGGTGTTCTTGTTGGTGGTGACCACCACCACGGTGATCACCTTCTGGCTGCCCAAGACTTACATGGCCACCGCCAGCATCGCGGTGGACAAGGACATGGCCGATGTCTCTACGGTGACCGGGCGTCAGTCACAGATGGGTTTCGATCTGTTCTTCATCCAGACCCAGTTCGAGCGCATCCAGTCCACGGAAGTCCTCAATCAGGTCATCGAAGACAAGGACATGAATCTCAATGAGCGCTGGGCCAAGCGTTTTGGGATGGAGCGTCCCCTGGAAACGAGTGAGACCTATGCCATCCTGAGCAAGCGCCTCCGGGTGCGCAATGTCCGCAACACCAGCATCATCGAGATCGGGGTCATCAGTGAGGATCGCAAAGAAGCGGCGGAGATCGCGAACAAGATTGTGGATGTCTATCGGGACATCCGTCAGGAACGCATCCTGCGCCATGCCAAGAGCAGTATCTCCAAGTTTCAGGAAGAACGCGAGAAGCTCGATAAAGAAGTAGAGGCGCTCCAGGCTAAAGTGGACCAGTTGCGCGAAGAGGCCGGCATCACCGATTTCACCAGCGGCAGCCCGGTGGTGCAGACACTGGATACCGAGACGCTACGGAGACTGGAAGGGCAACGTATCGAGGCGGAGTCGCTCTATGAGGAGCGCCGCACCAAACTGGACGGGCTCAAACAGATACCCAAGGATGAACTGCCCTCCTCCATCTTGCAGGTCCAGTTCGTCAACCAGTTGGACAGCCTGCTGCGCAGCCGCGATGAGTTGTTGCAGAAACGCGCCATCAGCCTGAAGGACTTCTCCCCGCAGCACACGGAGATCCTGAAGCTGGACGACGGGCTGGCCCAGAACCAGAAACTCATCGACCAAGTGGTCAAGGACACCATGCAGGGCTTGCAAGTGCAGGCCGATGCGGCCAAAGCACAGTGGGAAAAACTGGTGCAGTCGGTCGAGGAAGCCAAAGCCAAAGATCAGAAGATGCAGACCTTGGCTGGACCCTATGCCAAGGCCAAACGTGACTTGGAAGACAAGATGGAAGTTCGCCGGCTCTTTGATTTTCGTTCACGCCAGGAAAAATTTGAAGCCGACCTGCCCCGCCTCACCATGGTGGAAACCGTGGATGTGGCTGAGCCTCCCCTGAAGCCCTACCGCCCGAACGTCCCGCTGAACATCGCCTTGGGCATCGTCGTCGGGCTCGTTGTCGGCTTGGGCCTCGCCTTCTTCGTCGAGTATCTCGATACCAGCATGAAGACGATTGATGACGTGGAGCTCGCCTTGCAAGCCCCGGTCGTCGGCGTCATCCCGCAAAATGTCGGCCCGCTTTTTGAAGAAGGGGAAGACAGTCCGCACGCCGAAGCCTACCGGGTCTTGCGCACGAATGTGCTGTTTGGCCGGAAGGACGAGCGGTTGAACACCATCACCATGGTCAGCGGTGGTGCGGGTGAAGGTAAGTCCACGTCCATCCTGAACACCGCCACCATTTTCGCCCAGAACGGACATCGCGTGCTGCTGGTGGATACGGATTTGCGGCGTCCCAGCCTGCACAAGGCGTTCAATGTCTCCAACAGCATCGGCCTCACGAGCTTCCTCCTGGGCCAGCGCAATTTGGAAGAGGTCATCCAGACGACGCCGGTGAAGGGCCTGGATTTCCTGCCCAGCGGCCGTCTCCCGGCCAGCGCCATGGGTATCTTGAACTCGCCGCAGATGAAGGAATTCGTCAACGACGTGAAGCAGCGGTATGATTTCGTGTTCTTTGATGCTCCGCCCATCCTGGGCGTGAGTGATGCCTCCATCCTCGTGAGCATGATGGATATGACCCTGCTCGTGGTGCAGTACCGCAAGTACCCACAACCGATGACCGTCCGCGCCAAGCTGACCATCGACAAGGTAGGCGGCAACCTGCTGGGCGTGGTGTTGAACAACATCAATCTGTCCTCGGATTCGTATTACTACTACCACAGCGGCTATCACTACAACCACTACGCCCGCTCTGAGGATTCCATGGAGGAAAAGGAGGCGGCCAAGCCGGAAGCCCCCAAGAAAGCCGCTGACGAAAAGGTCTCGGTGAAGCAAAAATATTAATTGTTCCTTGCAACAACCGGTATAAATCGCTGTCTATTAGGTTATGGTTAAGCTGTTTTTGAGCGGGAGAATGATGTGGCTGTGGTTGACCATGGTATTGCTGGTATCTGGATGCGCCACGACTGGAACGAATTCGACCGGTGGGACGACAACGGGAACCAAAACGCCCCCGGTGGATTACGACAAGCTGCGCACTGGTGATTTGGTCACCCTGACTTTCCAGAATGCTCCCGATCTGGCCACCCACGAAGAGCGGATCAAGGATGATGGCACGATCACTTTGAAGCACATCGGGTCGGTTCAGGCAGAAGGCAAGACCGCGGGTGAGTTGCAACGCGAAGTTCATGCCAAGTATGTTCCCAAGTATTACCCCAACATGGTGGTCACGGTCCGCGCGGAGGACCGTTTCTTCTTTGTGGATGGTGAAGTGAAGATCCCCAATCGGTATGTCTATGCCGGTCAGCAGACGGTGCTGCGGGCCATCGCCACGGCGCAGGGCTTTACGGATTTCGCCGCCCGTGATCGCGTGGAACTCACCCGCGTGGACGGCAAGAAGTTTATCGTCGATTGCAAGAAGGCACAGAAGAAGCCGGAACTGGACCTGCCAGTGTATCCCGGTGACCGCATCATGGTCCCTCGCCGTCTGCTCTAATGCTTCAGATTCGGGCCATCGCCGGTACCCGTCAGGCCACTGTGTGGGAGGTGGCGACCTTTCCGCTGCAAATCGGGCGTTCTGCGCGGGCGCACATCCGCTTGGAAGAGTCCGGGGTCTGGGATGAACACGCTGAAGTAGGTTTCGATGTCGAGGAAGGATTTCTCCTGAACGGTCATGCTGGCGCGCTGCTGCGCGTGAATGGCGAGTCGGTGGAGCAAGTCCGTCTGCGCAATGGGGATATCATCGAGCTCGGCTCTGTGAAGCTCCAGTGCTGGCTCTCTGAGGTGAAGCGTCGAAACCTGAGCTGGCGCGAGCGCTTCGTCTGGTTTCTCCTCTTCCTGGTCACCATCCTGCAGCTTATCCTGATCGGCAAACTGCTCTGAGTTTCAGCTCAGCCTTGTTTGGCGCGGATACGTTTTCCCGTCTCCAGCAACACCTGCCTGAATTCCTTGGCCAGCACCTCATAGGCGCAATGACGTTGGGCCATCGCCGGTAAGGTTTCCCGCTCCTGCAGTTGTTCCGGATGCTGCAGCAATTCCTTGATCCGTTGCGCCAGCTTGGCGGGGTAGTGCGCATCTACCGCCCCCTCATACTTCAATGTCATCCCGGACGGCAGCAAGACTTCGGCATCTCCCACGCGACTGGCTAAGATGTAACAACTGGCCGCCATATATTCCGGCAGCTTGCCGGTGGTCCGCACCTGTCCGGCGAGATTGTTCGTTTGCGTGGAGAGCGCCACATCCAGCACGCGCAGATAGAGCGGCACTTTCTCATACGGGATGCGCCCGCAGAAACGGATGCGTGACCATACTCCCAGTGCCTTGGCTTTTTCTTCCAGCCAAGCCCGCCCATTGCCGTCACCGATGATGACGCATTGCACCTGGTCTTCCGGCAACTGCGCGAGGGCTTCCACCAGATCCCAGCCGTAACAGATCTTCAGCGTGGGGCTGAATGTGAGCGACCCCATCAACCCCACCACCAGCGGGGCCGTCAGGCCCAATACGTTCTTAAGTTGAGCAACTTCGTCCGGGACCGGGCTGGGGGCCGGTGAGGCACCGTCGCGGATGAGGTGCACGTTCCGATATCCGCACCGCAACAGATGCTCCCGATGTTTGCTGCCGCGGACGATGATCCCCGCCGCACTGGCTTGGGTGAGTTCTTCGATAAGGCCGAGCGCGGGGATCTTCCACCACGGCGTAGTGCCTGCACTCTGCGCCATTTCATAGACGACATCCCCGGTGTCGAGGAGATAGGGCAGCCCTTTGGTCCATCGCAGTTTGAGAGCCAAGGCGCAA
>CAZRGY010000140.1:0-6623 GCA_964599715.1 uncultured Verrucomicrobiota bacterium
CTTGGTTGTGGAAGACATCTCACTCACGAAAGAGCTGGAAACCGCCATCGAACAGAAGATGGTGCAGCAGCAAGAGGCTGCGAAAGCCAAGTACACGCAGCAAAAGACCGGGATCGAGGCCGAAACCGCCATCATCCAGGCTCGGGGTGAAGCCGAGGCCATCCGCATCCGCGGCGAGGCGCTGCATAAGAATCCGGCGTTCCTGCAATTGCAGATCGTGGAGAAATGGACCGGCCGGGTGCCACGCGTATTGGACGCCGACATCCAAGGCTCCCAAATGGTACTGCCCCTGCAAACCTCCAAACGGGAGGAAAAATAATGCAACGCCGAGGACCAATCATTGTGGATTCATCAGACAACAACGGAAACAATATCTGGGTGCCGAGACTTATCGGCATCGCCGCCGTCCTCTTCGTGCTGCTGCTCGCGGGCTCGCAGTCGACCTTCGTGATCGATCCCGGTTTCCGCGGCGTGCGCGTGACCTTGGGCACTGTATCACCAGGCTACTTGAAGGAGGGTTTCGGCATGAAGGTGCCGTTCATCAGCTCCGTAGAGCAGGTCATGATCCGGCAACAGACGCAGGAGATGAAAGCCGAGTGTTACTCCTCCGACCTGCAACAGGTGAATGCCACCTTGCAAGTGCTCTATCGCGTGCCGGAGGATTCCGTGGTCAAGATTTTCCAGGAATACGCCGGCGCTCCGTTCGAGAGCCTGATCGCTCCGCGCGTGCAGGAAGCCTTGAAAGAAGTCACCGCCCTGCATACGGCGGAGATGATCGTCAAAACACGTGAGGACATCAAGATGCGCGCCCTGGAAGCCGCCCAACGCAAAGTGGGCACGAACTTCCTGGTGATCGTGGATGTCGTCATCCAGGACTTGACGCTTTCACACGAACTGGAAACCGCCATCGAAGCGAAGATGGTTCGTGAACAGGAAGCCGCCCGCGCACGCTTCGCCCAGGAGCAAGCCGAGATCGATGCCCAGACCGCCATCATCAAAGCCAAAGGCGAAGCAGAATCCATCACCCTGAGAGGCGAAGCCTTGAAAGTGAATCCCGTGTATATCGATCTGCAGATCGTGGAGAAGTGGGACGGCGAAAGCCCGTTGGTCATCGGCGGGAGCGGTTCGGGAATACTGATGCAGATGCCGACGAAAGAAATGCCCAGACGATGAGCCTGAATACCCAGCAACGTTTCTGGATGCGCTTGGGCATCGTGGCCTTGGTAGTGGTGGTGCTGTGCCTGATCTTCCCGCGCGCCCTGGCCTTTACAGAAATGGCCGCCCGCGAGATCCGCTATTTGTGGTGGCTCATTTTGCTGGTGGTGTTCGGTGGATGGCTCATCTGGCTCTCGAACAAGAAAATACCGTAAACCCCTTACTTGACCTTTTGGGGATCTATGGCATTCTTCTCCTCGGACTAGCACAAATTTCGGGCAAAGATGCTGAGCAGTTAGTTTGTTCTTTGAATGCCCAACAAGTTTCGGTCTGGGTGAGTACACACTCGGATCGGAAATCTACATAGTCCCACTGTTGTACTGATTCCGAAAACTCCCCGGGCGTGGAGGATCTTCCTCAGATCCCCACGCCCGGTTTATTTTTGCCCAAATCCCCCTTCTCGTGACGTTATCGTTACAATCCCGGCATTTCACCGTTTTGTAACCTGACAGCCATGCAACCGATGCAAACCTAAGGCTTCTATGTGGTTCATTTTGCACCACATATGGAAGCAGCCTTAGAAATCAGCAAAGAACCGCCCAAAGCACTGGTCGTGGAGGACGAACGGGATCTGACCACGCTCATCGCCTACCACTTGGAACGGCACGGCATCAGAACCACCACCGCCGCCGATGGCGAGATCGGCCTCATGCTGGCCACGCGGAACGAATTTGACGTCATCATTCTCGATCTGATGCTTCCTTCGGTGAGCGGCTTGGAGATTTCCCGCCAGATTCACGCCCGCAAACATCCTGCACCTCCCGTTGTCATCGTGACTGCCGTATCTCCGGAAATCGTCGCCACCATCCGGGAAAAGCTGTTTGCCGAAGAGGTCATTTTCAAACCCTTCAAGCCGCAGGACCTGGTGAACTGCGTCACCACCCTGATCCGTCGCCAGCAGGAAACCACTTCCGAACCCAATGCCTGACGCCATTGTGAAAGCCAAACTCCACGTGGTGCAACTGCGGCAGTTGTTGGATGGTAAGGCGTCCAGCCTGCAGTTGTCTCTTGAGAGCCTCGCTCGCGGACGTCTTCGTCGCACCGGTGAGTGCTTGAAACTTATCCGGGCCTACCAGCAGCTTCGGGAATGCGCCGACAAATCGATGCCCCGCCGCATCCATGCCCAGGCCCAGCCCGCTCTGACGGAACTGCGTTTCATGCTCGAACAGGTGCAACAACCAAAGAACGCCATCAAACTCCTGCAAAAGCTCGCCACGCCAGAGAATCAGACCGCCGTCACTTGGGCCTGCGACCGCCTGAAGCATAGAAACCAAAAACAATTGGAGAACCTCGCGGAGAGGGCGGCCCGGGCATTAAAGGATTTCTCACCCGCCACCCATCAGGAATCCCTGGAGCCGTTAACCGATGCGCCCCTGCGCCGTCAGCAGAAGCAGCAATTGCAACGCCTCACCCGGGAACTGAACCGGCAACTGGCCCATATCAGCAAAGAGAACCTTTCCCCGGATCAACTGGTTGAGTTGCGCGAATTACTCCGCCGTTGCCGCTTCCTGCTGGAACTGAGCAGCCAGTTGTTCGAGTACTCCCTGCCTTTCGATGCCCGCCTGCTGGATGAATGCCGGGACAAGCTTAAGAAAGCCGACCAATGGCAGACGGCTGCCCGTTTGTTGAATGAGCTGGAACCGGAATTCAATGCCCGCCCCCGCCCCATGGCGCGGGAATGGCTGCTGCTGCTCGAGGAAGTGCAGACGGGCGCCCAGAAGCGCTCCCGCAAACTCGCCAAGAGCATCCGCCGGGATAACTCCCACTGGGCTGGTCTGCGGTTTGCCCTCGCCCGCCTCATCGGCAAATCTTCCGAGTTCCCGACTGCCTAGGCGAGAACAGCCCTCCCGCTCGAAGCCATCTATATTCTCTTGCAAGTATATTCTTCTAATGGAATATTGCCTGCATGAAGCTTGCCAAGCTCCACAGCCTGCTGGCTGATGAGACCCGCCTGCGCATCTTGCACCTCCTGCTGCAAGGTCCGCTGTGCGTCTGTCATTTTCAGGAAGTTCTGGATGCATCGCAGGTGAAGATATCCAAGCATCTCGCCGCCCTGCGTGAGCACGGCCTGGCCACCAGCCGTCGTCACAAGAACTGGATGGTTTACGAGCTGACTGAAAAACCTGATGCCGCCGTCAACCTGCAACTCAAGGCGCTCGCCCAAACCGCCCGGACCGAAGCCATCTATCAGCGTGACCTGAAGCGCCTGCTAAAGGTCAATAACCGGGCCGATGAGATCATCTCCGCGTGCTGTTCATGATGCCTGCCATGAAACCCCAGACCCGCCATGCGCTTGCCGAGTTGATGGGCACCTTCGCGCTCGTCTTCACCGGTTGCGGGGCCATCGTCATCAATCAGGTTTCGAATGGCGCGATCACTCATCCGGGCATCGCCCTCACTTTCGGTTTCATCGTTCTCGCGCTCATCTATGCCTTGGGCGACATCTCAGGAGCCCACCTGAACCCGGCCGTGACGATCAATTTCTGGCTCGCTGGCCGGTTTGAGCGCCATAAATTACTTCCCTACATCCTAGCCCAGACAACGGGTGCCATTCTCGCCTGCCTCCTATTAAGGTTCCTTTTCCCGACCAATCCCACACTCGGTGCCACGTTGCCTGCCGGCTCCGCCATGCAATCTTTCATCTTGGAATTCGTGATGACTTGGTTGCTGATGCTCGTCATTCTGAATGTCTCCACCGGAGCCAAGGAAAAAGGCATCACCGCAGGCATCGCCATCGGCTCTGTGATTGCCCTCGAGGCGATGTTCGGCGGCCCCATCTCAGGCGCTTCCATGAATCCCGCCCGCTCGCTGGGACCAGCCCTCGTCAGCGGCAACCTCCAACATCTCTGGGTTTACCTGTTGGCCCCGACCTTGGGAGGAGCATTGGCCATCCTCTGTTTCCGCCTCATTCGCGAACCTGACAACCAGCAACAAGCCATCAAAACCCCGGCTAAAAAATAAATTTATGCACCTCTCAGAATTCAAAAACGCTTTGCGCCAGCATCCGGATAAACTGCTCCAATTCGCCCTGCCCACCGGCACACGAATCCCTCCGCACGCGCACATCACCGAAGTGGCTCGCATCGAGAAACACTTCATCGATTGTGGCGGAACTGTGCGAAAGGAATCCTTTTGCCGCATGCAGATCTGGTTTGCAGATGATACGGCGCACCGCATCAGCGCGCAGAAGTTTCTCAAAGTCTTGGATAAAGCCGCCGCCGTTTTGGGCGAAGAGGATCTGGTGATCGATTTCGAATACGAAGCTCCCTTCATCTCTCAGTTTCCAGCCGCTTCCATCGCTCCCGAAGAAGACTCTCTCGTAGTGCAACTCGGCATCAGACACACCGACTGTCTGGCCAAGGGCTACTGCCTGCCGCCACCAGCCAAGAGCACCCAGAACTTTCTCATCCCGCAACTCCCCTCGCTCGAAAAAGCCAAATGCTGCTGACCAGATAAAATTATGTCCGCTACAAAACCTACTGTCCTCATCCTCTGCACCGGTAACTCCTGCCGCAGCCATATGGCTGAAGGCATCTTGCGTCAGGCCGCCGGTGATTTCCTGAATGTCGAGAGCGCTGGCTCCAAACCCTCCGGTTACGTTCATCCGCTTGCCATCAAGGCGCTCGCGGAGATCGGTATCGATATCAGCGCCCATCGCTCCAAGAGCATGAACGAGTTTCTCCAGCAACCGGTGGAGACCGTCATCACCGTCTGCGGCAACGCGGATCAGGTCTGCCCGCATTACCCCGGCCAAGTGAACCGCTTCCACTGGCCCTTCGATGATCCCGCTCATGCAACGGGCACTGAAGATGAAGTCTATGCCGTCTTCCGGCGCGTGCGTGACGAGATCAAGGTGAAGTTCGAGGCGTATGCGAATGAACGGCGCCAAGCCTTAAATGCCTGACAGCACAGCCGCTTGCCGCCAGCTAACACCGGGCGTAGTCTGTCCGCATGGGCGAGCTGACACTGCAGGAATCCATCGATGTACTGGGGCTGGAAAAATTCCAGCGCCACATCTTTCTCTGCGCCGAGCCAACCAAGCCCAAATGCTGCCAAACCGAAACCGGACTGGCGGCATGGGATTTCTTGAAAAAGCGACTGGGTGAACTGGGCTTGGCTGGTCCCGAACCGCTCGTCTATCGCACGAAGGTCAATTGCCTGCGTGTCTGCACCCAAGGCCCCATCGCCGTGGTGTATCCCGAGGGCACGTGGTATCACTCCTGTACACCCGAAGTGCTGGAACAGATCATCCAAAAACACCTCATCCATGGGCGCATCGTGCCCGAATACGCGTTCGCAAAAAATCCCCTGACGGCCGGGCCATCAGCGGATTGATGTATTCCAATTAAGCGGGGCTTACTTCTTCTGATATTCCTTCAAGAAGCCCATGAACTCACGGCGATGATCTTCTTCACCAGAGAGGATGCCGATGACCAAGTCCTGCGTCACATAGTCCACCCCATCGCACAGTTTGATGATCTTGTTGTATTGCGCGATGGCGTCTTCCTCCGCCGCGATCACACCTTTGATGGCCCGGACGATATCCGTCGTATCCTTGGCCGGTTGCAGATACTTCTGCGCCCGCGGCAGGTCGAGCGAGCCCGGCACGATGCCACCGATGGTCTTGATGCGGTTCGCCAGCAATTGGGCGTGCGATATCTCCGTGGCCACGTCAGCAGCCAAGGCCTTCTTGATGACGTCCGAGCGCACCCCGTCCAGATTGACGGAGGTCGCGATGTAATTCTGCACCGTCTCCAACTCCATCGCGTAGGCTTTGCTTAGTTCTTTGATGATTTTTTGATTTCCCATATGCGAAGCATAACACCGGAGTTATCTGGCGACAAATGGCACAAAAAAAGGACGCCCGGGGGCGTCCTTCTCTGAAATATGTTCGGTAACGATTAGCGGCGGTTGCGGCGCTTGACGTGCAACTGGGCCAGCGAGTGGGCCAACGCAGCCTGCACGGAGGCAGTTTCCTCGTCGCTCAGCTTCTCCGACAGACGGGCTTCCGCACGTTTGCGGGCTTCTTCGGCCTTGGCTTCATCGATGTCATCGGCCTTGATCGCCATGTCCGTCAGGATGGCCACGCGGTCACCCGTGATCTGCACAAAGCCGTCACCCACAGCGAGCAGGCTGTCCTGGCCGCCCTTGCGCACGGCCACTTCGCCCGCCACCACCTGCGTCATCAGCGGTACGTGCATCGGGTAGATGCCCATCTCGCCCTCGACACCGGGAAGCGTCACCATGTCCACATCCTCGGAGTAGATCTTCGCTTCCGGTGTGACGATTTCTAGTTTCAGTGTAGCCATTGCTGGTTGAGTGATATTTGGCTGAGGGTTGAGTGAGGGCAAACCCTCAACTCTCAACCTTCAACGCTCCACTAATTAGCCTTTGATCTGATCGATCGT
>CAZRGY010000140.1:6633-9349 GCA_964599715.1 uncultured Verrucomicrobiota bacterium
CTCGGAGTAAATCTTCGCTTCCGGTGTGACAATTTCCAGGTTCAGTGTAGCCATGTTCAGTGGAGTTCCGGCGGCGGTCTATACCCGCCACCTGCTGCTCTCAACTAGCCTTTGATCTGGTCGATCGTGCCCTTCATGTAGAAGTCGGCCTCGTTCACGTCGTCGTGCTTGCCTTCAATGATTTCCTTGAACGCACGCACGGTCTCGGCGACCGGCACCTGCTCACCCTTACGACCGGTGAACTGCTCGGCCACCGTGAACGGCTGGCTGAGGAACTTCTGGATACGGCGGGCACGGAACACCGTCGTCTTGTCCTCGGGCGAGAGTTCATCCATGCCCAAGATCGCGATGATGTCCTGCAAATCTTTGTAGCGCTGCAGCACCTTCTGGACGCCGCGGGCCACGTTGTAGTGTTCTTCACCCACGATGTCCGGCGTCAACGCGCGGGAGTTCGAGGCGAGCGGATCCACAGCCGGGAAGATGCCCAACTCGGCGATGGAACGTTCCAGCACGATGGTCGCATCCAAATGCGCGAACGTCGTGGCCGGAGCGGGGTCGGTCAAGTCATCCGCAGGCACGTAAACGGCCTGGAAGGACGTGATGGAACCCTTGTTCGTCGAGGTGATACGTTCCTGCAAGTTACCCATCTCGGCGGCGAGCGTCGGCTGGTAACCCACCGCGGACGGTGTGCGACCCAGCAGCGCGGACACTTCCGAGCCGGCCTGCGAGAAACGGAACACGTTATCGACGAACAGCAGCACGTCCTGATTCTTTTCGTCACGGAAATATTCCGTCACGGCCAGAGCGGACAGCGCCACGCGCAGACGGGCACCCGGCGGCTCATTCATCTGGCCATACACCAGTCCGATACGGGAGCCGGGCTCGATGATCGGCATGCCGTTGTCATCCTTCTTCGGATGACCATGCTCGTCCTTCTGCACCTTGATGACGTTGGACTCGATCATCTCGTTGTAAAGATCGTTACCTTCACGGGTGCGTTCACCCACGCCGGCGAACATCGAGATACCGCCGTGCAGCTTCGCGATGTTGTTGATCAGCTCCATGATGACGACGGTCTTGCCGACACCGGCACCACCGAACGCACCGACTTTACCACCCTTCAAGAACGGGCAGATAAGGTCGATGACTTTGATACCTGTGGTCAGGATCTGCGGGCTGGTGGACTGGTCCACGAGCGCGGGAGCCTGGCGATGGATCGGATTGTATTTGTCCGCCTTCACCGGGCCCTGTTCGTCCACCGGATCACCGGTGACGTTGAACACTCGACCCATCACAGCCTCGCCCACGGGCATGGAGATCGGGCCGCCGGCATCGGTTACTTCCATGCCGCGCTTGAGACCTTCAGTGGTGCTCATGGCCACGGCGCGGACCCAGTTGTCGCCGAGGTGCTGCTGCACTTCGAGTGTCAGCTTGACCTCTTCGCCGCCGGGAGGAGTGAAATTGATGGTCAGCGCGTTGTAGATCGCCGGCAGTGTGCCAGCAAACTCCACGTCCACCACGGGACCGATGATTTGAACGATTTTGCCTTTGTTCATGCGGATCTAGAATTAGCCCATCGCCATCGCGGCGCTGGTGATTTCCAAAAGTTCTTTTGTGATATTCGCCTGACGCAGTTTGTTGTATTCCAGCGTAAGGTCTTTGATAAGTTGCTTCGCGTTGTCCGTCGCGCTCTTCATCGCCACCATCCGGGCGCTGTGCTCGGACGCTTTGGCTTCCAACAGGTATTGATACACCTGATAGTTGAGGTAATGCGGCAGCAAGTTGCTGAACACCTCACCGGCATTCGGCTCGAACAGATATTCCAACTCGCTCTTCTTCAGCTTGCCGCTCTCGGCGTTGGAACCGCTCATGTCGGCCTCCAACTCGCTGATCTCACCGATGGGGAGCAGCGTGCGCATGTCCGGCTTCTGCGCGAGCGTGTTGATGAAGTTCGTATAGAGCACGTCCACCTGGTCCACTTCGCCGCTCAGGAACAGTTCCTGGGCGAACTTGGAGATGGCGCGCGCTTCGCTGAATTCCGGCGAATCCTTGTAGGTGAACTCCGCCGCCAGCGTGCGCTTCGTCCGCGCGATATACTGCGAGGCTTTGCGACCGGCGGTGATATAGACCGTGGTATCCCTGTCCAGCTTGCCCGCTTCACGCAGCAAGTTGGAGTTCAAGGCACCGCACAAACCTTTGTCCGTGCTGACGACGATCAACGCCCGTTTCTTGACCGGACGCACCTCCATCAATGCGTGGCTGAATTCGCCTGCGCCTTCGCTCACCGCCGCCAGCACCTCATTCATGAGCGTGGCGTAGGGCCGGCCCGCGATGGCAGCCAACTGCGCTTTGCGCATCTTGGACGACGCCACCATCTGCATCGCCTTGGTGATCTGCGCCGTATTCTTCACCGACTTGATCCGTCGGCGTATGTCGCGCGTGCTGGGCATGGTTAGTTAAGTTCGTTTAAGACCGGGACTGCTTAGCGATAGGACGCTTTGAACTCGGTGACGGCCGCTTTCAATTCGGCTGCCAGCGCGTCATTGATGGCCTTCTCCGTGCGGATCTTCTCGACGAGCGCCGCTTTGCGGGTGCCGAGGAAATCCATCAGCTTGGCCTGGAAATCTTTCACCTTCTCCACCGGAACGTCGTCCAGCAAAGCGTTCTGCATGGTCCACAAGGTGGCGACCTGGTTTTCCACCGGCAGCGGGTTGTA
>CAZRGY010000141.1:0-9299 GCA_964599715.1 uncultured Verrucomicrobiota bacterium
ATTTTGCGTTAGCAAAAGGTCCGGCAGGACCGAACGAGCGGGCGCGAGTGAGTCACTGGGCCGGGGTGAGGGGTGAGAACGTCTTAAGTTTCTTCGAAGATGAGTAGTGCTCAGACTCATTATTGTTTTGCCTGTATTTTTGGACTCTCTGCTTCAATCATCCCTGAGTGCCACGCAAGTGGTGCATGCACCTGATGAATCTGGAAACGATCGACTGGCAGGCCCTGGAACGCCTGCGCCACACCTACCTCGCCGGCACCGCGGGCAATGCGGATTACTGGCGCAATCTGAATGACTTGGATTCCTACAACCAGACCTTCGCGCAACGCATCGGCTGGAAGTGGGACTATGTGCTGGAAGACTTGCAGCAACTTGGCTGGACACCGCCCAAGGCCGAGTTGCTGGACTGGGGCTGCGGCAGTGGCGTGGCCGGTCGCGCCTTTCTCGATCAATTTGGCGCGGACTCCGTGACGGGCTTGCGCGTCTGGGACCGTTCTTCGCTCGCCATGGATTTCGCGATGAAGACCGCGCGCAAACGTTTCCCGGAATTGTCTGTGCAAGCCGGTCTGCCCGAGGCCCCCAGCATCTTGCTGCTCAGCCATGTGCTCACGGAATTGACCCCGGAACAGACCGATGAACTCGCGAACTTCGTCGCGAAGGCCGAGGTGGTCCTCTGGGTGGAGCCGGGCACGTATGAATCCAGCCTGACGCTCATCGCTATCCGCGAACGGTTGCGCAACCAGTTCAGCGTGATCGCTCCCTGCCCGCACGCGGAACAGTGCGGCATTCTCGCCCCCGGTAATGAGCGGCATTGGTGCCATCACTTCGCCTCACCTCCGCCGGGCATCTTCACCGACCCGGACTGGAGCAAGTTCGCGAACATGATGGGCATCGACCTGCGCAGCCTGCCGGTCAGTTATCTCGTGTTGGACAAGCGTCCGCGCGCGGCGATGTCAGCCGAGACGTATCGGGTCATCGGTCGCCCGCGTGTGTACAAGGCGCACGCCCAGTTCCTCGCGTGCAACCGTTGCGGCGTGAAAGAATACGAACTGCACAAACGCGATTTCGCCTCCGTGTTCAAGCAGGTGAAAAAAGGGAACGTCGCTCCGCTACAAGAGTGGCAGGTGACGGGTGAACGGATCACCGGAATAACAACCCGCGCGTGCGAGGTAGCGCCAGACGAAGCCGACAGCGCGAATGAGTGAGCGATGATGGAGCATCCCGCCAAAAACATCGTGGAGGGAAAAGCCGATTCCGGCTGGGCCGAGCCCGGGCTGTGGATCGTCATCGCCGGAAATCTGGTGCCGCTGGCCGGGGTGCTGTTCTTTGGTTGGGAGACTTTTTCCCTGCTGCTGCTCTATTGGTGCGAGAATGTGCTGATCGGTGTGTTCAACGTCTTGCGCATGCTCTTCGCCCAACCCAGTGAGCGGATGCTCTGGGCGGCCAAGGCGTTCTTCATCCCTTTCTTCTCGGTGCATTACGGGCTGTTCACCTTCGTGCACGGCGTCTTTGTGGTCACCCTCTTTGGTTCCAAGGGAGGCCGTACTGGCTTTCCTGGTCCGTCCCGTTTCCTCGAAGCGATCCAGGAGAACCATCTGGTCTGGGCGGTGCTGTGTATCGCGGGAAGTTATGCCGCGCATTTCATTTGGCAGTATCTCCGGACGGGAGAATACAAACAGGCGAATCTCCCCCGCCTGATGATCGAGCCCTATGCGCGCATCTTCGTGCTGCACATCACGATCCTGATCGGCGCCTTTATCATGCTCGCCTTGAATGCCCCGGCCATCGTGTTGTTATTGCTGGTGGGATTGAAGATGGCCTTTGATATCTGGCGTTACCAAAGAGACCGCCAGCGCGCAGCCGATGGACCGGCCGACAAGCTGACCCAGATCCTTACATCTTTCCGTGGCGGAGGATCGCGATAAGCAGCCAGAAGCCCATCAGCGCCGCGAGCACATAACCGATCAAACCGATCACTGGAATGTCATGCCACTTGGGCGGGATGTTCGAATGGATGATGAGCGAGGAACCGATGATCAGCGAGGCCAGCACAACGGAAAAAGACAGACGGTTACTGATGCGTTCTGCTGATTCCATCACCGGGTCCAGCCCTTCGTGACGGAACACCATGCGCGCCTCCCCTTTCTTCACCTGGGCGACGATGCGACGCACTTCCGCCGGTAATTCACGCACCATGTCGGCCATATCCAGACCGAAGTTGGTGATGGCTCCCACCAGCCGGTTCGGCTGCAAACGGCCCAGCCGCGCTTTACGCAGATACGGTGTCGCCTGGGCGATGATGTCGTGCTCGGGGTTCAAACGGCGGACCAGCGTTTCCATCAGGCCCAGCGCTTTGAGCATCACGAAGACATCCGCCGGGATGTGCAGATCGTGACGTCCTGTGAGCTGGAACAACTGCATGATCAAATGCCCGAACTCCAGCTCCTTCACCGGACGATAGAAATGGCGGTGCATGAACTCCGCCACATCAGACTCCAGCTCCGGGCGGGAAGGTTCGGCATCCGCCGTGGAGAGGCGCACGAGGGCGTTCGCCACACTGCCTTCATCCTGTCTTGAAATACCCCAGACGAGATCCGCCAGATTCTCCCGCGTGCGGACATCCATGAAGCCCATCATGCCGAAATCCAGAAAGCAGACGATGTTACCCGGCAGGATATGGATGTTTGCCGGGTGGGGGTCCGCATGGAAGAAGCCATGCACAAAGATCTGCGTGAGCAACAGGTCGCCGATCCGCTCGGCGAGCAGTTTGCGCTCGGAAGGGGCGAGCGATTCCGGGACCAGCATGGCAGCTTTGACGCCATCGATGAACTCCATCGTCAACACCCGCTCACTGGTGGCTTCGTGATAAACCTTGGGGATGTAGATGGTTTTCTCGCCGACGAACTGACGGGCGAAGCGTTCCACATGGGCAGCCTCGGAATTGAAATCCGTTTCGCGCCGCAAGGTCTTGGCCATCTCCTTCACCAGCGACACGGGATGATGCGCCCGCCAGCCGGGCAAGTGCTTCTCCGCGAGCGAGGCCAGATGCTCGAGGATCTCCAGGTCCACCTTGACCGTCTCCTGCACCTCGGGCCGTTGCACCTTCACCACGACCACGGAACCGTCGTGCCACTCCGCCTTATGTACTTGGGCGATGGAAGCCGAACCCAGCGGCAGTTCATCGATGCTGCGGTAATATTTGCTGAGCGGCTCATGAAGTTCTTCCTCCATGATCTTCCGCACTTCAGCGAAAGGGATGGCGGGAACCTGATCCTGCAGCTTGGTCAGTTCCTTGACGAATTCCTCCGGCAGCACATCCGAACGGGAAGCCAGCATCTGGCCGAGCTTGATGAAGGCCGGGCCCAATTCCTCCAGCGCGCGGCGCAGTCGTTCAGGCGGGGGTAATTGGCGGATCAGGGGATCCGGCTTGTGCAGCCGCTTCAGCGGCGTGTTGAGGAGGGAGGGTAATTGCAGCCGCTCCAGCAGGTCCTCATAACCATACTTGAGGAACACCCCGGCTATCTCGCGCGCGCGTTGCAGATGATGAAACGTGCGGCCAATGCTCTCCAATCTCCGGAACAACATGCCCCAATCTAGACCGGTTTTGGGATTTCAACCATTCCGAAATCGCGCCGATTTTAGCAGCCGGTTTACCCGTCAGGGTTTGAGGGAAACGGGTTTCGCACCGCGCATATACTTGTGACAGCTCACACAACTGACCGTCATCTGCATATACGCCCCCGTGGCGGCATCGATGTTCTGGTCCTTGGCCGCTTTGACAAGGCTTTGGGCATGCCGGCGGAATTCCATGGTGAAGAGCTCGTATTCCGGGGTCTGCCGGGCATACCAGCCCGTGCCCTGGCTGAGCTGCACCAGTTTCTGGGCACTGGCAGCGATGCGCGGGTAGTCTTCCTTGGCGATGGCTTCCAGCACCGCTTGGGAATGCACCAGTTTGAGGCGCATCACTTCTTGGGTGGTCTGGTCCGCGGCTTCGGCCACGCGCAAGCCGGTCATCAGGCCAAGGGCGGCCAATGCTCCGGCAAAGACGATGGGTAATATAGATCTCATAGGGTCAATCTTTCAGCCCTGTCTGCCGGAACGAACGGCATCCGGCAGACGGGCACAAAAACTCAAACTGCAAAGCCGAACCGGAAGCGTTCTTCCTCGGCGGTGAGTTTGAGGGATTTCTGGATTTGTCGCGCGGCCAGTTGACTGCCGGCGGTCTTGATCATCCGGTCAAATTCCGGACGGGGCAGGTCCACCCCTTCATGACGGATGTGCTGGATCACCAACCCGCGTTGGAGCAACTCGGTGAGGAACTCCTCGGCTGATACGGGATCATCTGTCTGGAAATGGTGCGGCTGTTGATGCCGTCCGAACTCGACCAGATACTCGATGTGATATTTCGCGATCATACGTTCCTCCGTGCTTCGATGTTTTCAGTTTTCGCCGGTATGGCCTCCCGCACCTTGCGGGCCCAGCTCCGGAAAATCTCCTTGGCTTCGACCAGGCAATCCTCATACGGCAGATGCTCTTCCACAGTCTGCTTGGCTGGCAGCCAATCGGGTCTTGGCCATGAGGTGTGGAACTCGATATCCGCCGGCTCGGCCTCGGCCATCAGCCTGACCTGCAAGGTGCCGGTAGATTCCTCGTAGAAGGCATCGCTATGAGCAGACACATCCATGGTCATGCCCTGACATTCACAGGTGCCGACTATTTCACTGCTGCTTATAACGCGTCTCATAACACCTTGAAGTTCGTCCTGAGCGGGTGATTTGTGCCCTCCCTATTTTGGCGGGGATAGAGCATAGATTGTTCCGCCTTTTGTAATGGGTGACCGGCTGTTTGCGGGCCAAAGAAAAAGCGTTCCGGATGAGCCGAAACGCTACTGCATGGCTGCTTTGAATTCAGAAATCAGAACACTTCCACCCGCAACCCGGTGCGTTGCCGCACACTCTGGGCGATCTTCGAAAGGGTTCGCAAAGGAAGATGACCGCAATGTTCATTATGCATGGGACGCGTAGCGGAGTAGATCTGCACATGGTCGATCCGGGCGCCGTCGGCGAGCAACTGTTCCAGCCGGGCCGAGTAGGTTTCGATTTCCTCCCAAGCCGGTCCGACTCCGTCCAGCGCGGGGAAGAGACTCTGGATCACGACAGGGCGTTGACGGGCAACGGTGAGGATGTTGTTTAGAATCTTGTCCAGCGAGACTTGCGGGCGGTTGATGCGTTCCAGATACACTTGCGAGCCGCCATCGAGTTTGCACCAGATCTCATCCTGGGTGTTGAAGTAGCGCAGTCCATCCACCACAGCTTGTCGATCCAAGCCCGTGGCATTGGTGACCAGGACGAGCTTGAAGAAGGGATGCCCGCTCATGGCCCGGATATGGACCACAGCTTCCACCACTTCGAGGAACTGATCGCAAAGCGTCGGTTCGCCATCACCGCTCAGGGTGACATGCTTCAAGGTCAGCAGCTCTCGCGGGATGTTCCGGAAATAAGGCCGCTCTTTTACCGCTCCGGAATGGACAAAATCCAACGTCGCGCGCAATTCCTCGGCCATCTGCTCCACGTTGAGTTGGGTGGCCGTAGGATTCTGCCGGTCCACTTCGCAGTACGCACAATCGAAGTTGCAGTATTGGTCCGGGTTCAGATTCAGGCCGATGGAAAGCCCACGCGCCCGGGGTGAAACCACCAGATAAACGAACTGGTGGTTCAGGAAATCACGGGGATAGCCAAAGATGGCTTCCGTGCTGGCGATGACCGGCTTTGGTTTGTTTCCGGTCATGGCGTTGGCGAGGCTAATTGTGGATAAACTCATGTTCTTTTTCCCTTACCACCAGCACCGGACAGGGGGCGTGGCGGACAACGTTTTCAGCTACACTGCCCAGCACGATACGTTTTAACCCGGTGTAACCATGGGTCGATATGACCAGCAGGTCGGCATTGGTTTCTTTGGCGGTGTTGGCGATCTCCGAAACGGCCGGGCCTACCCGGATCAAGGTGCCGTCAACTTGTCCAGCCGGGACCTTTTCCCGGGCCACGGATTCCAGCTTGGTCCGGGCGGAAGTGGTCAGTTGGACTTCAAGTTCGGGTAGCTCGATCGCCCCATACTCACCGACCATGTAGCTCATCTGGACTACATGCAGGAGAGTGATCCTGGCCCCAAACTGCTTGGCCAATGCGCTGGCATAAGCGAGCGCTTTGTAGGAGGACTCCGAGAAATCCAACGGCACCAAGATACGTCGGACACTCGTGGACGGAACGGCTGGTGATGTTACGTTCGTTGTCATAGTCTCTGATAAAGCCAATGCGGTCTCTACATGTTCAATCTATGCCCACATTAGCCGCGGGTTCCACACTGGCATTGGTTTAGTCCGGCCATATTTTGATACGCTGCCCCAGCTAAAAAAGGGTTGATCAACCTCCAAAAGAGCCTCCAATCCACTCTTGAAACCGCAATTGTGCAGCTTGCATGGAATCTGCTCCTCGCACATGCTGAAAACGCATGTTGTTGCCCGCATTCGCTTTGACTTTGCTGCTAAGTGCTTTGTTGCTCTTTGCGGTGCAACCCTTGGTGGCCAAGCTGCTGCTGCCTCTCTTGGGCGGGGCACCCATGGTATGGAATACCTGCATGGTGTTCTTTCAGGCGCTGCTGCTGGGGGGATACGGGTATGCCCATTGGCTGACGGCTCGCGGTACGCTTCGTAAGCAGGCACTGATTCATCTGGTGCTGATTGCTATCGGCCTGTTCTTCCTTCCTTTGGCTCTGGCCAAGGATGTCCATCCCGATGAGCATGCGCCGCTGTCTTGGCTGCTCATCACCTTGTTCGGCTTGGTCGGGGCACCCTTCTTGATTCTCTCCGCCTCGGCACCACTGTTGCAGAATTGGTTTAGCCGATCCGGACACAAGGATTCCAAGGACCCCTATTTCCTCTACGCCGCCAGTAACGCGGGCAGCTTTCTGGCTTTGCTGGGTTATCCGCTGGTAGCTGAACCGCTGCTGCGGCTTTCGCAACAAACCTTTGCCTGGAGTTTCGGCTACGGATTGTTGGTGGCCTGCTTCGGCATGGTGGCCATGCTGATCTGGCGTAACAAATCAGCGCTGGCGGAAGCGCCCGTGGAAAAAGCTGCGACAACGCCGAAACCAGCTTGGTCCCAGCGCGGCATCTGGATTCTGTTGGCGCTGGTGCCATCCAGTTTGATGCTCGGTCTGACGACATATCTCACCACGGACATCGCGAGTGTGCCCCTGCTCTGGACCCTGCCGCTCGCGCTCTATCTGCTTACGTTCATCCTGGTCTTTTCCAAGGTTGGTGCGCGGGTCACGCCACTGGCCGCGCGAGCCATGCCCATCGCGGCGGTCACCGTCATCTTCCTCCTGCTGGGTGAGATCAAACATCCGGCGGGCATCTTGGTGCCGCTGCACCTGCTGATTTTCTTCATCATCACTTTGGCCATCCACGGCAAGCTGGCTTCCTTGCGTCCGGATCCGGCGCATCTCACGGACTATTACCTGTGCCTCTCCATCGGCGGCGTGCTGGGCGGTCTGCTGAACACCTTGGTCGCACCGCAGATTTTCACCTCCGTGGTCGAGTACCCGCTCGCCATCGCTTTGGCATGTTTGGTTGCGCCGCCACCCGAAGGCAATTTGCCGGTGCAAAAACTTTCGCGGCAACTGTTGTGGCCGGCGATCATCACGGTAGTGACCGTTTTACTCGCGAAGTTTCTGCCCGGCCTTTCCAAGCAATCGCACCAGCTCGCGATGTTCCTCATCTTCGGTCTGCCTTTATTAGGTGCTTTCTTGATATCCCGCCGCCCGCTGGTCTTCGGGCTGGCCCTGTGTGGCATCCTTTGGGGCGGCACTTTTTACACGGCGCTCCACGGGCATATCATCCATGCGGAGCGCAATTTCTTTGGAGCCTTGCGGGTGACCTTGGATCCGGAAGGGCAAATACACCGCTTCTACCATGGGACGACCGTGCACGGCATCCAGTATGTGGACCCAGACCTGCAGGATGTGGCGCTTTCTTACTATCATCGTGAGGGTCCGGTGGGCGCCTTCATGCAGTTTTACGAAGTCCGGAAGAGCGTCAAACGCGTTGCGGTGATCGGTCTGGGGGCCGGGGCGCTGGCCACTTATGCCAAACCGGATGAGGAGTGGACCTTCTATGAGATCGATCCCGCCGTCTTGCGGATCGCCTCAGATACCAACTACTTCACCTACCTCCAGCGCTGTCAGGCGAAGAAAGTTAACCAGCGGATCGGTGATGGCCGTTTACTTCTGCGCCAGGAGCCGGACCATCATTTTGACCTGATCGTCTGTGACGCCTTCAGCTCCGATGTGCCGCCCTTGCATCTCATCACCAAGGAAGCGCTGCAGGAGATCCGCCAGAAACTCGCGCCGGGCGGGATGATTCTCTACAACATTTCCAGTCGCCTCCTGAACTTCCGACCGGTGCTGGGAAATGTCGCCCAGGAATTGCAGATGGATGGCTACAGCCTCAATGACAACGTGAGCGTGGAAGAGACGGAACGCTCAGGCCGTTACTCTTGTCATTGGGCGGTGTTGGCACCGGACAAGGAGACCTTGCAGCCGCTTTCCGGCAACCGTTATTGGAAGGCGCTTAAGCCGGAACCATCTCAACCGATTTGGTCGGATGATTATTACAACATCCTCGGGGTGTTTGATTGGAAGTAGAATTAACGAACGACTCCGTCTAGCTGCGGGTCGCTTTTAATTCTTCCAGCTCGGCCATCGTCATCACCCGGATCATCTCTTCGAAGTTCACGGTATGCTTCCAGCCCAAGACACTTTGTGCCTTGGCGGGATTGCCGAGCAGGTTCACGGATTCTGTCTTACGCAGCAGCCGGGTGTCCTGCTTGACGTAGTCGGCATGGGATAATCCGGCGGCCTGGAAGGCCAGAGTCACCACATCACTCACGCTATGGAGGATGCCGGTCGCGAAGATGTAGTCGCCCGGTTCGCCATGCTGTAACGAGAGCCACATGGCGTTCACGTAATCCGGCGAATAGCCCCAATCGCGCTGCGCCGAGGTATCGCCGAGCACGAGTTCCTTTTGCAGACCCAACTTGATGGCAGCTGCTGCGCGGCAGATCTTGCGCGTCACGAAATTCTCACCACGACGCGGTGATTCGTGATTGTACATGATGCCATTGCAGGCGAAGAGACCGTAGGTCTGGCGGTAGATACCGACCATCTGCGTGGCGAAAGCTTTCGCACACCCATACGGATTCACCGGGTTTCTCGGCGTGTTCTCATCCTGTGGTGCCGCTTGG
>CAZRGY010000142.1:0-4832 GCA_964599715.1 uncultured Verrucomicrobiota bacterium
GGGACGTTACAGAACAGGGAAATCTTCTGGCGCAGTTCCTTGTCGAGCGGCTTCTCGCAGCGGCAGACGAGGATGTGCGGCGCGATACCGATCTCGCGCAGTTTGGCGACTGATTGCTGGGTGGGCTTGGTCTTCAGTTCGCCAGCGGCCTTGATGAAAGGCACGTAGGTGACGTGCAGGAACAAGGCATTGTTGTAGCCCACTTCCAAGGCAAATTCACGGATGGCTTCCAAGAAAGGGAGACCTTCGATATCGCCAGTAGTTCCGCCGATCTCAGTGATAACGACATCGGCATCCGACTGCTCGGCGATCTGGGTGATGCGCAACTGGATCTCATCGGTGACATGGGGGATGACCTGCACCGTTTTGCCGAGGTAATCGCCATTGCGCTCCTTTTCCAAGACGCGGGCGTAGACCTGACCGCTGGTCAGGTTGTTCATGCGTGTGAGTTTGGTATTGGTGAAGCGTTCGTAGTGGCCCAAGTCGAGGTCGGTCTCGGCACCGTCATCCAGCACATAGACTTCACCATGCTGGTAGGGGCTCATGGTGCCGGGGTCGAGATTCAGGTAGGGGTCGAACTTCTGGAGGGCGACCTTGATCCCGCGGTTTTCCAGGAGAGTGCCGAGCGCGGCGGCAGTCAGACCTTTGCCCAAAGAGCTTACCACACCGCCGGTGACGAAAATATATTTCATGGTCCTAAAATGGTAAGGACGGCCGTTACGCCGTCCTTTGTTACGGGGCATTTAACCGAACCTTTGACCGGCTGTAAAGTGGGGTGACAAAGAACATTTGGCCTGCAGGGGGCTCCAGGCCGTAAAGGGCCGCTTTCGGGGCTGTTTTCGGATTTGCCATTAGCTTGGTTTGGCAGGGCATGAGAGGGGCTAATCGGGGTCGCCATTCTTAAGTGACAGGGATGTGGAATCAAAAAATGCTTTCGTGCTTTTCTGTGGGCTAAAACCGTTGACGCTATTGGTACTGTCCCCTAGATTGACCCCGCATTTTGCATAAAAACCACCCGAAAACATTGAATTTTTGACCCATGAGCAACCCTACGGCAGTGTCAAAAGGACTAGAAGGTATCGTAGCGGCGAAGACCCGCTTGAGTGATGTGCGGGGCGACGTTGGTCAGCTCATCTACTGCGGCTATGACATCAACGAACTCGCAGGCAAAGTGAGCTACGAAGAAGTAGTTCACCTGTTGCACCACGGTTCCTTGCCCACGCAAAAAGAGCTGGCCGAAATGAAGGCCACGCTGGCCGGTTTCCGTGAGTTACCCAAGGGTATCATCGATATCATCCAGAAGCTGCCTAAGGATACCCCACCGATGCATGTCATCCGCACGGGTGTCTCCGCCCTGGGTTGTTTTGATACGGCGGCGGAAGACGATTCCATGCATGCCCAGCGGCGCAAAGCCCTCCGCCTTATCGCCCAGATCCCGGTCATCACGGCTTATTTCCATCGCTATCGCCAGAACCTGCCCTTGGTGCCTCCCGATGCGTCTTTGGGTGAAGCGGCCAACTTCCTCTACATGATGGACGGCGAGAAGCCCTCCGCGGAGAAGGAAAGCACGATGGACATGTGCTACGTGTTGCATGCTGACCACGGTATGAACGCCTCCACGTTCAGTGCCCGCGTGACCATCGCGACTCTGAGCGATATCTACTCGGCCATCACTTCGGCCATCGGCACCTTGAAGGGACCGCTCCATGGCGGTGCCAACGAAGGCGTCATCAAGATGTTGCAGGAGATCGGCACGCTGGAGAACGTGGATCCGTTCGTGGAAGACTGCCTGGCCCAGAAGAAGAAGATCATGGGTATCGGCCACCGCGTTTACAAGGTGCTCGATCCGCGCGCGCCGCATCTCAAGCGCATGGCGCAGATCCTCAGCTCCAAGCTGGGCGAGCCGAAATGGATCCAGATGTCCGAGCGCATCGCCGCCCTCATGCTGGAACGCAAGAGCCTGCATGCCAATGTGGATTTCTATTCCGCCACGGTCTATTACTCCTTGAACATCCCGACCGACCTGTTCACGCCGATCTTCGCCATCGCCCGCACCTCGGGTTGGACGGCGCACATATTAGAGCAGTTGGCCGATAACCGATTGATTCGCCCGCAAAGCGAATACACCGGTCCGGTAGGTCTGACGGTAGTTCCGCTAGACCAACGGTGATCAAAATCAAATCTCAAAGGGCGGACGCAAGTCCGCCCTTTCGCACGCTTACTTCAGTAAAAATTTAAAAAGATGAACATTCACGAATACCAAGCCAAGCAACTGCTGGCCCAGTACGGTGTCGCCGTGCCCCAGGGACAGCCTTGTAAGACCGTGGCCGAGGCGAAAGCCGCTGCGGAACAACTCTTTAACGGGGGGCACAAGCTCGCCGTCATCAAATCCCAGATCCATGCTGGTGGTCGCGGCAAGGGCACCTTCAAGCACGGCTTCAAGGGCGGCGTCAAACTCGTCAAATCGATCGATGAGGCTGTCAATGTGGCGGAAAACATGCTCGGCAAGGTGTTGGTGACCAAGCAGACCGGTGAAGAAGGTCGCGAAGTCAGCACCATCCTGGTGGCCAGCGCCGAGACGATCAAAAAGGAATTCTATCTGGCCGTGCTGCTGGACCGGAACAATTCCCGTCCGCTCATCATGGCGAGCACCGAAGGCGGCGTGGAGATCGAAGAAGTGGCCGAGAAGACGCCGGAGAAGATTCTCAAGGAATGGATCGATCCTGCCGTGGGCATCCAGCCCTATCAGGCGCGCAAGATCGCCACGGGCCTGGGCCTCAAGGGTGAAGTCTTTGGCGGCGCAGTGAAGCTCATCATGGCGGTCTACAAGACCTGGTGGGAATGTGATGCGGCGATGGTTGAGATCAACCCGCTCTGCATCGTGGAAACGCCGGAAGGCAAGGAAGCCATTGTGGCGGTGGATGCCAAGATCAGCTTGGATGACAATGCGCTGTATCGCCACAAGAACATCCAGGAGATGCGTGACCTCGCTGAGGAATCACCCTTGGAGATCGAGGCGAGCAAGTTCGCCCTCAATTACATCAAGCTGGATGGTAGCATCGCCTGCCTCGTGAATGGTGCCGGTCTGGCCATGTCCACCATGGACATCATCCAGCACTACGGCGGCATGCCGGCCAACTTCCTGGACGTCGGGGGTGGGGCGACCAAGGACCAAGTCACGGCCGCGTTCAAGATCATCTTGAGCGACCCGGCGGTGAAAGCGATTTTCGTGAACATCTTCGGCGGCATCATGGATTGCAACGTCATCGCGACGGGCATCGTGGCCGCCGTGAAGGAAACGGGCCTGACGCTGCCTCTCGTCGTGCGTCTGGAAGGCAACAACGTGGAAGCCGGCAAAAAGACGCTGGCGGAATCCGGCCTGACCATCATCAGTGGCGACACGATGGCGGATGCGGCCCAGAAGGTGGTCAAAACGGTGGCGGCGTAAGTCGTCTGAGCAGACTAACCAAGCAACTTAACGACTTTTTCATATGTCCATTATCGTCAAACCCGATACTAAAGTTTTGATCCAGGGCATCACCGGCTCTTTCGGTGCCCGGCATGCGCAGTTATCCCTCGCTTACGGCACCAACGTGGTGGCCGGTGTGACGCCCGGCAAGGGCGGCCAGATGTTCGAGGGCAAAGTGCCCATCTTTGACACTGTCGCCGAGGCCGTGAAGGCTACAGGCGCCACGGCTTCCGCCGTGTTTGTGCCGCCGCCGTTCGCCGCCGATGCCATCCTCGAAGGTGTGGATGCCGGTCTCGACCTGGTGGTCGCCATCACCGAAGGCATTCCCGTCCGCGACATGGTGGCCGTGAAGCGCGCCATGGGTGAGAACAACAAGACGCGCCTCATCGGACCGAACTGCCCAGGCATCGTGACGCCGGGTGAAGGCCCTGATTCCACCGGTGGTTGCCGTATCGGCATCGCTCCGGGTTACATCCATAAGAAGGGCAACATCGGTGTGGTGAGCCGCTCCGGTACTTTGACCTATGAGGCGGTGTGGCAGTTGACCAGCCGTGGCGTGGGCCAATCCACTTGCGTGGGTATCGGTGGTGATCCGGTGAATGGCACATCCCATCTGGACGTCATCAAGTTGTTCATGGCCGACCCCGAGACGCACGGCATCATCATGATCGGTGAGATCGGTGGCAGCGCGGAAGAAGAAGCGGCAGCCTGGATCAAGCAATACGGCACCAAGCCGGTCGCGGGATTCATCGCCGGTTCCACCGCGCCTCCGGGACGTCGCATGGGTCATGCTGGTGCGATCGTCAGCGGTGGCAAAGGCACGGCGGCAGCGAAGTTCGAAGCGTTCCGCGAAGCGGGCATCGGAGTCGCCGCCACGCCGAGCGAAATGGCTGACACGCTGCTCAAGATGATGTAAAGCGCGTGGGTGGTGTTGGTGAAGCATCACCACGCACCGTTCACTGATGGACCTGATCCATTTCATTCTCAATGCGGCCGCCATGCTCCTCTGGTTGAGCTGGCGGTCGCATCGTTTTGTCCCGGCGAATGATTTTCGCGGCGGTACGCTCCTGTCTACCCTCAAGAAAACCGAGCGCGGGCAGTTCAACCGGAAGACGTTGATCACCTCGCTCGTTACCTTGTTGTGTCTGCGAACCATCTTCTACTGGCACATTGGCTCCGGTGTGAACTGGGCGCCGCGTATGGATTTCGTTGTGATCAGCATCCCGTTCCGTTGTGATTTCTTTGACCGGATGTTCCTGTTTTCGATGCTTAGCTTTTTTGCTTGGATAGGTATCTTCTACTTCTGGCTTATTCTGCTGCAATTGATCAGTGATCGGGCGGGGGATGCTAATCCCTGGCAGGC
>CAZRGY010000142.1:4932-9291 GCA_964599715.1 uncultured Verrucomicrobiota bacterium
GTGGGCAAGTTCGACTTTGCACCACTGGTGATGATGGGACTCGTGGTGGGAGTGGACTTCCTGTTGCGTCACGGGCTTCCGCCGGAGCAAAAGTACGGGCTGGTGTGGCTCTTCCAGCTCGCCTCCTGATCTTCGCTGCGGAACTACTGCATGCGCGGGAAGAACTCCTTCGCCATCTGGCAGGTGGCCGCGCTCAATTCTTCCAGCGAACAGTTTTTGACCTGCGCGGCAGCTTCACTGATCTCCTTCACATATGCCGGTTCACAGCGTTTGCCGCGATACGGCACGGGGGCGAGGAACGGGGAATCTGTCTCCAACATGAAACTGCCCATGGGCGTGGCGGCAAGCGTGTCGCGCACGGTCTGGGCATTCTTAAAAGTCAGGATGCCGGTAAAACTGACGATGGAATTCATGGCCAGCACGCGTTGCATGCAAGCGGCGTCGTTCACGAAGCAATGGAAAACACCGCGCACTTTTGGGGTGAACGGCTGCATGATTTCCAAGGTTTGCTCGAAGCAGTCGCCGCGGGTGTGGATGACGACATTGAGCCCGGTTTCATCTGCGACCTGGAGCTGTTGCTTGAAAATCTCCGCCTGCTTTTTCTTCAGCACTTCATCTTCTGCGACGGTGCCGCCATTGGCGCTGGGCAGCCGGTAGTAATCCAGACCGGTCTCGCCGATGGCGACCACTTTAGGATGCTTCGCGAGTTCGTGCAGTTCCGGGCGGATATCGTCCGGGGCTGCGAGCGCATCATTCGGATGCCAGCCAACGACGGCGTAAACGGCAGGAAATTTTTCGGCCAAGGCGATGGCTTTGCGGCTGCTTTCGAGATCGGTGCCGATGGTGACCAGACGTTCGATACCAGCAGTGGCCGCCCGTTGAACTATCTCCGGGAGTTCTGCGGCGAAATCAGGGTAATCCAGATGTGCGTGTGTGTCGTAAAAAACAGCCGACATGCCGGGACGATAAGAAGCGGGGAGATAAACGGCCAGCCCCAAAAAGAGAATGCCGCGTCGGACCAACCAAAGCCCGGCGCGGCATGTACCCTATACCAACAAATCAGTTACCTCGGGGGACCACCTCGGCCGCCACCAAAGAAACCGCCCCCGTCGAAGCCTCCGCGGCGTCGGTTATCGTTGTTATCGCCAGCCGCTTGTGGGTTGGCTTTGTTCTGAAGACTTTGGATGGTGCGTTGCACCATGGCTTGCATGCGCTCGTCTTCAAATTGCAGACCTTGCACGAGCTGGATGCGGCTCTGGATAACCTCCGGCGAGAGATCGCCATTGTTCAGGCGGCCCAGCGCCATGAAACGCATCATGCCGGCTTCCTCATTGTTCATGATCTCTTTGAACATCATGTCCGAGGTGGTGCTCATGCCCACGTAGTTCAGGGCCGAGGTCGCGATGCTGGCCTTGTCGAAATTATTGGTCAGGCGCGGGTCCTTATACATCGAGTAGAGCATCGTGGCTGATTGATCTTTCAGCGTGGAAGTCAGGTAAGCTAAAGCGCTGCGATCTACGCGGCCATCTGGCTGGATGACTAACTGCTGGGCGACGGAGACGAACGACGTGTCATTGTATTTGCGCAACACGGCATAGAGGAAAGTCTTGGACTGCTCATCCAACCGGGTGGGATTCTCGATGGTCAACGGATTGGCCAAGAGGTCTTTAGCGGCGGCGATAGCCAGTGCCGCATATTTGTTAGGCGCCATCTCTTCGAGCAAGCCCGTCAGATGGGCGACTTCGACGCCGCGACCGGTGGTCTGCAGCGCTTCGGCCAAGATGGTTTCGGCATCGGCACCACCGATCTTCTTCACGACATCGAAGAGGCCGATGCGCAGGGAGTAGGGGTAGTAATCTTCTGTGCGGGGCAGTTCATTGCCACCACCAGCCCATGGGGGCGGACCGCCCCGGCCACGATCGCCACCCGGGATGGGGTTGCCGTTTTCATCGAGTTGCTGCTGACGTTCGCGCTCGTAGGAGACATCGACGTTCTGCTTGAGGAAATTGCGGATGCTCGGCAGGGCACCAGCACCGATCTCATTCAGCGTTTCCAGATGATGGATGATCTCACGGATGCTGGCGTAGCGCGCATTGCCCGTGCTCTCGGGCTTGATCTGCATCAACTTGTCGAGAACCTCCTTCGGTGTCTTCTGGGCGGTCTTGACCACTTCCACCGTCTCAGTGATCTGCTCTACGCGCCCGGCCTTGTTCTTGGCCTCACGCAAATCCCGCTCCAGCTTGTCTTTGCTCTCCATCCACTGGCTCTCGAGCGCGGTTTTTTCCTTCTGATACTCCGCGGTTTTCTCGTTGGAGACGTAGACATAGGCGGCACCGAAGCCGACGCTAGCCGCTGCCAGACTCGCTAAAATGATTTTCATAGTCGTATAGGGGTACGCCTTAAGTTAAATCACCGGTAGGGGTGAATAGTTTCGGGCGATCACAAAAGAAGTGACGCCGGGGAAGGGGGGCCGTTACAGGCTATTTTGCTGCTCAGGCCGCCAAGGCGTTGGCCGACTTCTTGGTGGTGGAAGTGGGGCTGGCTGCCCGCAGCTTGGCGATGATATCCGGGAGGATTTCGAGGACGTAGTCCACCTCTTCAGCGGTATTGTAGAGGCCCAGGCTGAAGCGGATGCAACTTCTTGCGCGTTTGGCACTTAGGCCCATCGCGGTAAGCACGTGGGAAGGGGTCAGTGACCCGGTGGTGCAGGCGGAGCCGCTGGAGGCGCAAACGCCGGCCTGATCCAACAGATTGAGGATGGCTTCGGCCTCCACGCCCTCAAAAGAGATGTTCGAGGTATTGGGCAAGCGGGGTTCGCGGGCACCATTCCGGGAGGTGCGCGGGATATTCTTCAGGATGCCCTGCTCCAAGCGGTCCCGTAGCTTGCGGCCAATCGTGTTTTCCTTTTCCACATGGCCCGCTGCCAGCTCGGCTGCTTTGCCGAAGCCAACGATGTACGGCACGTTCTCCGTGCCGCCACGGCGGCCTTTTTCCTGCCCGCCACCAATGACATAGGGCAGATACTTCGTGCGTTTTCGCACATACAGCATGCCGATGCCCTTGGGGGCGTTCAACTTATGCGCGGAGAGGGAAAGCATGTCCACATCCAGTTCCCGCACGTCGATATGCAGTTTCCCAGGTGTTTGGACGGCATCGGTGTGGAACAACACATCGCGGCTGCGGCACATGGCCCCGATCTCTTCCACGGGGAACAAGACGCCGGTCTCGTTATTGGCCCACATGATGGAGACGATGGCCGTGTCCGGCCGGATGGCCAGCTCGAGCAGATGCAGGTCCAGCGTGCCGTCCGGTTCCACCGGCAGCATGGTGACATCATACCCTTGTTGGACCAGATGCTTGGAGAACTTGATGTTCGCCGAGTGTTCCACCGCGGTGGTGATGACGTGCTTCTTGCCGGGCTGGGTCAGCAGGGCGCTTTGGATGGCGGCATTGTTACTTTCCGTGCCGCAACTGGTGAAAATGATCTCTTTCGGGTCCGCATTGATGAGCGCGGCGAGCTGTTCCCGGGCCTTATCGATGTCTCTGACCACCTGGTTGCCGAAGCGGTAGGCACTGGAGGGATTGCCCCATTGCTCGGTCAAAAAAGGCAGCATGGCATCCACTACCTCCGGGGCGATCCGGGTCGTGGCGTTGTTGTCGAAATACACTAATTTCCGCTGGCTCATGCTGCCGTCTTTGCTAAATTTTCTTTCTGGGCTAGAAGCTCAGGCCATGTCTGCCCAGAAGCAAGCGTGGATTAAATGGGTGTGAGCAAGTCGGGTAAAGGACAATTTTGGCGGAAAACGACGTGATTTGCATCCACTAACCCCTATTGACAGGGAAAAGTGGATGTGTAATCATTACTATTATTAGTGGATTACTTATGATTACAGATAACGCAGCTGCCTCAGCAGCTCCAGCAGAGAAGAAATTGACTCATAACGAAGCGATCAAGACGGCGATTCCGACCCTCGCGGGCAACATCGCGGCTACGCTCAACGACACCGCCGCGCTTTGCTTCAGCGCCGATGACGAGCAATTTTTGAAGTTCCACGGCATCTATCAGCAAGATGACCGGGACAAGCGCAAGACGGGCAAGCAATACATCTGGATGATCCGTGGTCGTATCCCAGGTGGCGTGCTCTCCGGCCCGCAATACCTCGTCTATGATCGTCTCGCGACGAACTACGGCAACCAGACCTTGCGCATCACCTCGCGCCAGAGCTTCCAGTTCCACGGCGTCGTGAAGGCCGGCCTCGGCCCGCTGATGAAGGAGCTGAACGAGGCGATGATGGACACGATCGCCGCGTGCGGTGACGTGAACCGTAACGTCATGTCTCCGCCGGTGCCCGCGCGCAA
>CAZRGY010000143.1:0-9281 GCA_964599715.1 uncultured Verrucomicrobiota bacterium
GTCCGCTTCCTCGAACTGCAACCGGGCCTCGTTCGCGAAATCCTGCGTGATCGCGTTGGCGCCGATGTTGATGCTGCGGGAGAAGACCTTGCCCTTCTCGAAGAACAGCAGGTTGCTGGTCTTGGCCCCGATGTCCAATAACATCGTGCAGCCTTCCTGCTCGCCGTAATTGAAACGGAAGGAGTTGCAGAGCGCGGCAGGCGAGACGTCCACCAGGTTCATCGAGAGCCCGGAGGACTCGGCGATGTTGAAGAGGCCTTCCACCGTGTCGCTCTTGATGGCGACCAGCAGGACTTCCAGTTCACCGGTCGAGGTCGCCCCGAGTATCTGATAGTCCCAGACCACTTCTTCCAACGGGAACGGCACGTTCTGCTGCGCCTCGTATTGGATGATCTGGGTGACCTTGGCCGCATCCACAGGCGGCAGTTTGACGAACTTGGAGAAAACGTTGAACCCGGCGGCGCAGACGTTGATCTGGCGGGAGACAAAACCCTGCTCTTTCAAAAGGGTTTGGATTGCCGAAATGAGCGCAGCCGCCCTCGTGGAATCCTGCGACCCCTCCAAGCCTAGCGGTTTTACCGCGTAGCGCAGAAGGCGTAGTGTCCCCGATTCGTTTGGCTCAAACTCGGCGATCTTGAGCGTTCCCGCCCCAAAATCGCCGCACAAAAATGACTTCGTTTTCAGCATTTAAATCGCACTGCTGTTTTCACCCTCGGAGCACCCGATACAATATGTATCCCTATTACTGCTGCGGGGTTGCGAAATTCGAGGGTGGTGGTAACCGGAAAGCGAGTAGGGGGTCAAACAGAAAATCCGTTTCCCATGAATAAATTTGAACCTTTAGCCGTCAAAATACGTCTTACCTAACCCGCCCATACTCGTAAGCCGGTCTGTCATCCAGATTAAAATTACTGGATTGTCCTTTGTTTATCACCATTCGGTCAAACTCGCGGTTTAAAATATTCGATGGTCCGCCGCATGCCTTCAGCAAACGGCACTTGTGGCTCCCACTTGAGGAGCTGTTTGGCCTTGGAAATATCTGGCCGCCGCTGTTTAGGGTCATCCTGAGGGAGCGGTTTATGCACTATTCGGCTTTTGGAGCCGGTGATTTTGATAATCTGCCGGGCAAAATCCAACATCGTCATCTCGTGTGGATTCCCGATGTTCACCGGCAGCGGATAGTCACTCATCATGAGACGGTAAATCCCCTCGATGAGGTCGGCGCAGTAGCAAAAACTGCGCGTCTGTTGCCCCTTGCCAAAGACGGTGACCGGCCGGTTTTTGAGGGCTTGGCTGATGAACGCCGGCACGACCCGGCCATCACGCAAGCGCATGCGTGGCCCGTACGTGTTAAAGATGCGCACGATGCGTGTCTCCATCTTGTGCTGGCGGTGATATGCCATGGTCATGGCTTCTGCGAATCGTTTTGCTTCGTCGTAACAACCCCTTGGGCCTATGGTGTTTACATTACCCCAATATTCCTCGGCCTGAGGATGCACCAAGGGATCTCCATAGGTTTCTGAGGTCGAGGCAATGAGAAAACGGGCGCCCTTTTCCTTGGCCAGCCCGAGTGCTTTATGGGTCCCCAAGGAGCCCACTTTGAGGGTTTGGATGGGTAGTTCCAAGTAGTCCACCGGACTGGCCGGGGAAGCAAAATGCCAGACGTAATCCACCGGGCTGTCAAGGAACAGAAACTCGGTGACGTCTTGCTGGATGAACCGGAAATAGTTGCTTCCCGCCAAGTGCGCGATGTTATCGACCGACCCCGTCACCAGATTATCGATTGCGATGACTTTATGCCCTTTACTCAGGAGCAAATCAACGAGGTGAGAACCAAGAAACCCTGCCCCACCCGTCACCACCGATACTGGCGCCTTGACCACCCGCGTCACTTTTTTTGCTTTTCCCATAAAAATATTAAACCCTTTGAAAACAGCTTAGAGGATACAACTTCACTTCGCCCCGTTGCCCGACAGAACGGCCGGTATGGTCAGGCAGAGGATTTTGAAATCAAGCCACAATGACCAGTTATCGATGTATTCCAGATCCAACCTCACCCAGTCACTGAAGTCCCGGATGTTGTTGCGCCCGCTGATCTGCCAGAGACAGGTAAGCCCGGGCTTCACGCTCAGGCGACGACGATGGGCCAGATCATCAAAACGGCTCACCTCGTCCACCGGTAATGGACGCGGTCCGACAATGCTCATCTCGCCGACGAGCACGTTGAAAAGCTGCGGCAACTCATCGATGCTCCACTTGCGCATGATACGGCCGATGGGCGTTACGCGGGGATCATTAGAAACTTTGAACACCGGACCGGACATCTCATTCTGCCCGGCCAACTCGCTTTGGCGCGCCTCGGCATCGCTGACCATGGAACGGAACTTCCACATCATGAACGGTTTGCCATTCAAGCCGCAGCGACGTTGCCGGAAGAATACCGGCCCTTTCGAAGTAGCCTTGATGATGATGGCCAGAACCAGAAAAGGAATGGCCAACAGCAATAATCCCACTCCGGCCAGCAAGAAATCCAATACCTGTTTGACCAACATCTGCCAGGAAGTTTCCGGCACGGAACGGAACACCATCACCGGTCGCCCCATGAAGTCATCCAAGGTCGTTTGCGAGATGGTGGTTTTGAAGAAATCCGCCAGCAACCAGACCTCCACCCCTTCCAGTTCGCACAGTTGGATGGCCTGCTCCACCTCCCCAAAGGCCGTATGCTTCGCACTCAGGATCACCCCGTTGGCTGAATGTTCATGGAGGAGATCAATCAATTCTCCCACTGGCCGCTCATCGAGATAAAGACTGGCCACGATCTCCACCCCACCCTGCAAACGGCGACCACATTCTTTCTCCAGGTTGCTCGCATCCTCGCGGCCGCCGACTAGAATGATTCTGCGCGCCGCCTGAGACCGGCCATACTCCGAACGCGCCCACAGACTCATCACTTCCTCTTTCAAAAGCACCAACACAAAGCTGGTGAACCCGAAAAGGATGATCACTGACCGTGACAGCTGTAAACGCAGGAGAAACAGCACAAGCACCAGGGCGATCACCGCAAAAATACTGGCCTTAAGCAGCTTCCAAACCATTTGCCGCCGGGCGGTCAGATCCGTCCGGTTATAAAAGCCCTGTCCCTCCAGCATGACCGCACCGATCAGGGCGGTCAGCAAGAACACATGGTAATAGTCTGCAAAAGGCTCAATGACAGCCGTACCGCCGAAAACCTCGATCGGCATGTGCGAGCGAATGAAATGGGCCAGCCAGAACCCGATGGCAAACAAGCACGCATCCAAGATGAGATGGACCGAGGTTCGCAGTTGGTGTTGGCGGCGTAACATGACTCTATTTCAACGTTCCGCGTGTGCTTTGCTACCGGTAAGCATCGTTGATGACCCGCCTTTTCGCAAGCCATCCGCCGTATTCTTTACCGCCCCGGCAGAAATCTGAAACTTAGGCGCCGAGGCAGCGATGAACTTTTGCAAACGCTCCAAGACTTGAGGCTCATCCTCGGGCCGACAATATGTGAAGTAAGCCACATAGGCCCAGCGCTGTAGTTTTCCCGTGCGGACCATATCCTCGGCCATCAGCAACATCCGCTCCATTTGACCAGGTGTCTCTTGCCCATCCGCTACAAACCAATAGAGGTAAAGCCCCCTGGCTGGAACCGTCTTACCGCCCTCAAATGGCAACTCCTTATCCAACAGCATCTGGTTGTACTCCAAGATTTTACCATTACCACCATCCAACTGCAGAGTTTCCACGGTAGTGGCTGTTTGATCGATTTTCCAACCTTGTCCGGTAAGACAGAATTCCGGGCGATGGATACTAGTTCTATCCGTCCCCATCATCACCACACTCAAAGCGATCTGCAGGCCATCAGGAGCCATATAGACGCGCCGGCCATAGGTCGTATCTTTGGGCAAAACAGCCAATTCCTCCGGCAAAGGGGATTGCTTCTGGCTGGTGAAATCCAAGACCCGTTCCGGCAAAACGACCTCGAGGCCGCTGTCTGTATCCGCTTGGGCTACCAAAACGCCCGGAGCACCCAATTCCTGCAAGGATTGCAGTCGATAAATCAGCGCACCCGTAAGGAGCATGAGGCCGCAAGCAATCGTTCCCAAAATGAGTCGCTGCCTCATGGCTTCACCTCCGCGCTGGACTGCTCCCGGAAAACGAACCGCTCGATCAGCCAAGACACGCCAAACATACCAGCCAAAGCCACGGCAAAAGTCACAAACCCGAATTTCTGTTCGATCATCACCCCGGCATCATGACCAAACGCTTTTCCCACCAAAATGATGGTCGTGATGCGCACCACGTTCCCAGCGATCGCCAAAGGCATGGCCATGGCGATGATCACCAAGCGCGGCCACCAGGGCTTGAACACCACGAAAGCATATACCGTGGCCAGCAGGAACAGCGCGATAAGACTGCGTATTCCGCTACAAGCCGGAGCCACATCATACTGAAACGTGCGTGCCTCGTTGAATATCCTTGAGCCATCTTGGATCACATCCACCCCCAAGATCTGGGCGATCGCCACGGAAATATGGGTCACCAGCATGCGCAAGGGAAAGGTGATCATGCCGCTCAACGAGCCGATGGGTACACAGAAAGCGAACAGGAAGAAGGGGAAAAATATGGCCCGTAAGAAGGCCGGCCCCCAAGCCACCCCCATCAGCCCGTAAATCCCCAAGAACATGGCCGCAGCAGAGACGCGCGGCTGTTGCACCATAAAGCCGAACATATGCAACAGGCATGCTGCCGCCAAGATCAGCAGTCCCGGCCACCACAAGCGTTTGGGAGCATCCAAGAGTTCCTGCCTTTTCCACCAGGCGAGCCCCAGAAATAAAAACGGGATAAAAGCCCCATGGTCGTCATCCTGCATAGGGGAATCGTAGGCCCAAGCCAGCCACCTCAGCAACGAAGGCGTATTCACATAGCCGAAGGTGGAGTTCCCCAGAAAATGGAACAGCAACACCCAAAGGATCAAGAGTCCCAGGAACAGATACTTCTCGGGAAACCGCCGCCAACAGTCCTTCAACTCCTCCATAAAAGAGGGACGAGCAGCCGGTTTCGGCTGCTCAGGCTCAGTTACTACTTCAGCCGTGGCCATAAAGATTCCCTAACCATGCCTGATTCCAAGGGATTCTACAAGGTGTCCATCACCTGATGTCACCCAAATGACATAATCCGGGAATCTCTTCACTTGGCTGCGAGTTCACTTTGCAACTGGCGCACTGACTTGCTGACCATCTCCACTGTCACTGAATCGCGACAGATGTAGGAAGGCTGCTCGCATTTGCCGAAGCACGGATGAAACTGGCATACTGGTCGCCGCACGGCTCGTTTCTGACTTCCCCAAGGGGCGAACCAGTCGGGATTACTGGCGGAAAAAATCGGCACTACCGGCTTGCCCAAGGCTGCAGCTACATGCCCCACCCCAGTGTCATTGCATACCAAGGCATCTGCTTGGGCCAGAATTGCAAAAAGACCACCAACATCCTTCGCGCGGCAACTCGGGAAGGTATGCTTCAGGGTACCGGACCAAACCACTTCTGGTGAATCTAGAAGGATCACTTTCGCCCCCTTGGCCTGTAACTCCTCCCTTAATACCCTTTCGAAATTCTCGACCGGCCAGCGGTGTGCTTCCAATCGGGCCCCGGCGTGCGCCATCCACAACACCTGCCCGGACGCCCGGGCTTCATCGATAGCCTGCTGCACCTCTGCTGGAAAGGTCGCATCCGGTGGTGTCACCCAAGGTGCGGCATCGCTCCAAGGCAGCAGGAGTGCCTGTGCGATCTGTTGCCAGCAGACCATGTGGTGCTGCTGTTCATGACGCCGCTCAAGGGTGAGGTTCAATAAAGGACGGAAGCAGGTCAGTGCCCCCGCCAAGGACAGCACCTTGCCCAACAACAACTGGCGCTGACGCCATGGCAGATGGTTGGCGTAATAGTTCTGCTTCACCATCGGGAAACCGACCCGGCGCTTGGCTCCGCTCATGGCCATAAGCCAATGCACCCGGGAATCCGCCCAGACGGAAACCGCCACCTGCGGTTTCAACTGTTTGAGCTGGCGCAAATATGGGTTAAGTCCGCTCTCTGCCCAACGTTTACGGTTATACTTTCCCTCCTCTGCCACCCACGGAGGAGTCCAAGGGATGATGCGGTCGCTAGGTAAGACCATCTCAAACACGGCCACCGCGCCCGGCGTGCAGGTCACATAGACGTCATACCCCTCCAGTGCAGCCCGCACAAAGGGCAGACTCATGATGGCATCTCCCATCATGCGCTGCTCAAAGATCAGCAAGACCGGTTTCATACCTGTTAGACTGGCTTAAGAGAGTTTTCCTTAGGAAAATCAGCGGGCATCGCTCCATTTACGGAACAAGGATTCATATTCATCCGTGATCTGCTCCCACGTGAAGCGCTCCTTGATCCGCTCCGGCGCCATGCGCCGCAACTCCTTCACCCGTTCTGGATCTGCCTCCGTCGCCTTGATCTTTTCCGCCAGACTGTCGGAGTTTTTCTCGTAGAGCACACCGTGTTTACCCGCCGCCAGCACTTCGGAATTGAACGGCGTGTTCAGGGCAAAGATCAGATTCCCATACCCAAGCGCCTTCAGCAGTGATGGGTTGATGCCGCCAAACTGATGGCCGTGGATGTATCCGTAGCAATTGCAATGCAGCTCTTTCACATGCCCCGGTTTGCCGACATGGCCAAGGAACTTCACGCGGCCATTGGAGAGCCCCTTCAACCTGTCGAGGAAGGCGCGCTCAATGGCGTTGCCCTTGTAATCTGCGCCACCGGCGATCGCCAGCCACTTGCGCGAACCGCTCTTCACAAACGCCTCAACGATGATGTCGGCGTTGTTATCCGGCACCATCCGGCTGGCGATAAGGTAATAGTTTTGCGGTTCCAACCCGTATTCCTTGAGCACTTCCGGGCGGGTGGAATTCTCGATATTCGCGCCGTAGGCGATGTAGGTGGAGTTGATGCCGAAGGTCTCCGCGTAGAGGCGGTGCATCTCATCCGCATCCGTCACAATCTCATCATAGAACCAAGTGCCAAGCCGCGCGGAATTCTTGAAGATGAACTTGGCGAGATTGTTCCACTTGGGCCGCAACCACTCCATGCCATCCACATTCAAGATGCAGGGTTTGCCCAGCAATTGCGGGATAAAACCGAACATGCCATTGGCCGCATTGACCACGAACACCATGTCATGATTGCCCAGACTCGCGTGCAAGGTCGCAAAAGCGGTGTGCGAAAGTGTGCTGAGGAATTTGTGCTCGATACTGGGCAGATAGACCATCTTCATGCCCAGATGCGTCGCCGGCTGTTCTTTGAACAGGGCACTGCGGCAATAGATCGTCACCTCATGCCCACGCTGCGCCAGACGGGGAGCCAGCTCCCCGATGAACGTCTCATACCCGCTGTAACTGGAGGGCAACCCGCGGATGCCCAAAATCGCTATTTTCATTCCCTGATAGATCACTTCTGTGCCAGCGCCTTCCATGACGGTGGCAGATTCTTCCACACTTCGATCCCTTCAAAGGCCTTGCCCGAACGGCTGCCCGTCTGTTTCACCCAAGCGGCCATGCGTTGAACACCATCAGCCAGTGAAATGTTTTGGATGATATCACCGAAATACTCCTTGGCCTTGTCGTGGGAAGAGTAGGCATGCACCACTTCATTACGTGCCTCGAGGTGCTTGATATCCGGTTTCACGCCCATCGCCTTGGCGACTTCTTCGGCGAGTTCTTTGACGGTGTAAGGCGTATCCGCGCCGACGTTGAACACTTGGTTCCAGCATTTCTCCCGGTTGATGCTCTCGGCGATGATCGGAGCGACATCTGCGATGTAGCTGAACGCCCGCGTCTGCATACCATCGCCAAAAACCGTCATCGGCTGCCCCTGCAAAATCTGGTTCATGAAGATACCGATGACATTGCGATAACGGTCACCGATGTTCTGTTTCTCCCCGTAAACATTGTGCGGACGGAACACCACGTAGTTCAGCCCGAACATCTCGTGTGCTTCCTTCAGGTCCATCTCCACCGCGTATTTCGCGATGCCATACGGATCTTCCGGTTGCGGCACGGCGTCCTCGGTCATGGGCACTTGGTTCCGCCCATACACGGCGATGGATGAGGTGAACACGAAGCACTTCACCGTGCCGGTATTCACAGCCGCGTTGATGAGGTTCACACTGCCCAGCAAGTTGTTTGTGTAGTTGAAGCGCTTGATGAAGTGACTCAATCCCTCGGCGGCATAAGCGGCCAGATGAAAGACATAGTCGAACTTGTGCTCGGCAAATAGTTTATCGATCAAGGCGGAGTCATTGATGGAGCCCTCCACGAAGGTCGCTCCCGCCGGAACATTATCCGTAAAACCGCCGCTCAAATCGTCCAAAGCGATGACCTCATGCCCGCGCCGGAGCAATTCCTCTGCAACGTGCGCCCCGATAAACCCGGCGGCACCAGTGACCAATGAACGACTTTTCATGATTAGCTGAGCGTGGCAAAGCTGGCTCAGCCTGTCTAGGGCTTCATTTGATCGTAACAAAGCAAAACGCCCGGAACTTAAGTTCCGGGCGTTTTCGAGATACTGTCAAAACAGCTTAAGCGGGCAGCAATTCGGACACCAAGGCCTTCTCTTCCTGCAACTCCTTCACCGTCGCGTCGATCTTGGCGCGGCTGAAATCGTTGATGGACACGCCCTGGACAATCTCCAAGGTCTGGCCATTGGAACGGACCGGGAAGGAGCTGATGAGGCCCTTCTCCACACCGTAGCTGCCGTCCGAGCAGAGGCAGACGCTCGCCCAGTCGCCGGGAGCGGTCGGCGTGATGATGGATTTCACGCTGTCCACCACGGCATTCGCCGCACTGGCAGCAGAAGAAGCGCCACGGGCCTTGATGATGGCCGCACCGCGCTGCTGCACCGTGGAGATGAAATCGTTCTGCAACCAGGCGGAATCCGTGATGACCTCGGTCACCGGCTTGCCGTTGATCTTGGCGTTGTAGAAATCAGGATACTGCGTGGCGGAGTGGTTCCCCCAGATGGCCACATTGGAGACCGCCGTGGTGTCCACGCCAGCCTTCTTGGCGAGCTGGGACTTGGCACGGTTTTCATCCAAGCGGGTCATAGCGAAAAAGCGGCTGCTCGGGATGTCCTTCGCGTTGTTCATCGCGATGAGGCAGTTCGTATTGCACGGATTGCCCACCACGTGGATGCGCACATCGCTCGCGGCGTTCTTCTGGATGGCCTGGCCTT
>CAZRGY010000144.1:0-9231 GCA_964599715.1 uncultured Verrucomicrobiota bacterium
CACTGACGTCTTCCGGTTTCAAAGCTCGCTCCAGTTCATCCGCCGGAAAAAATGACGAGGCAGCATAGATGGCATAACTGGCCGTGCCGAATGGTTTACCACAAACAGCCATGTTACGTTGCAACCAAGGGGCCAGCACGCCTGCAAAACCGATGAGCAACACCAGCATCAAAACACCGCGCCGTTCTTCAAAAGCATGAAAGATATACACCAGCACCGGAAAGATAAGCAGGATGAGGCTGTAACGTGTCAGCCCGGCCAAGCCCAAGATGGCACCCGCGACGAGGATCATCGGAAGAGTTTTCCACAAAGGCCACTTGCTCTCGCGGGCACCTTGCTCGGTCTTCGTCAACAACCAGACAAACATCACAACCAAGAGGGCAGCAAGAATGGTAGGCAGACCGGATTGCGAAAAACGCCAAAGTAAATCGGTGCCGCCCAGCACAATCACCGTGAACCAGGCGACTTGATCATCAAACAACCGCTTGGCCAAACGAAACAGAAAAACAAGCAGCAGGAAGAAAAGGAGCTGGTTCAAGTAAGCGATACGTTGGTCCGGCTGGAAGCGGTTGAACTCACCATCGCGACTTATCTCATAGTTCCATTGGCCCAGCTTCATCCATTGCGCCAGCAACCAAGGATAGGCGGGGGCGTTCGCCAGATCAGGTTGCGGCAGTGTGACGGTCAGCTGCTCACTCTGCTGATACTTCTGGAGCACGAACAGGTCGAGGGGACGGATGACATCCGTCACGTAACCTTTGCCTTGGGCGATGTTTCGCGCGAGCTGGGCTTGTTCCATTGCCTCTTGCGTGCCGAGATTTTGGAACTCGCGCACATTGTAAAGCAACATGGCAAAGACAAAGGCGAGCACGCCCAACAGCGCCTTCAACGTCCGGGCACCACCGCCCTCCTCCATGTTGTGGATCCAGTTCTGTAATTTGACGATCATCAGAATCCTTCCAAATGGTAGTGATGCAGCTTGCGATGTAGAGTGCGGCGGCTGATACCCAAGTTCTTGGCGGCCTCACTGCGGTTGCCATCGGCTTCTTTTAGCGCGAGGAGAATCGCCTCTTTCTCCGCCTCTTTCACGGTAAGTTTGCCATCAGGTGCCGTCACCTTGCTCTTGGCCTCGCCTTCCACAGCGGACCTTACGCTGGGAGGCAGATCGCGGAGAGAAATAGATTCACCACGGCAGAGCACCACGGCGTGTTCCAACGCAGTGCGCAACTCGCGCACATTGCCCGGCCATTGGTAGCGCACGAGAGCTTCCATCGCATCCAGCTTGATCTCGCCGACCCGTTTCTCGTTCTCTTTGGCAAATTCCCGCAGGAACGCATTTGCCAACAAGGGCACATCCTCCTTGCGTTCACGCAAAGGTGGCAAAGTGACGGGCACCACGGTGAGCCGGAAGTAAAGGTCCTCACGGAATTTTCCTTCCTTCACCATCTGGTGCAGGTCGCGGTTTGTCGCCGCCACCAGACGCACATCGGCAGTCTGCGTTTTATTGGAACCGACGCGTTCAAAGGTGCGTTCGCCCAGAAAGCGCAGGAGTTTCACCTGGATGGTGGCATCGATCTCACCGATCTCATCCAGAAACAGCGTGCCGCCTTGCGCCTGTTCGAAGCGGCCGATGCGCCGTTCATGCGCGCCGGTGAATGCGCCCTTCTCATGACCGAAGAGTTCGCTCTCCAATAAGTTCGTGGGCAACGCCGCACAATGCACCGTGACCAACGGACCACGCGCACGGGTACTCAGCTGATGGATGGCTTTGGCGATGAGTTCTTTGCCAGTGCCGCTTTCACCAAGGATGAGCACGGTGGCTTTCGACGGTGCGACCTGACGCACCGTTTCGAGGATCTCTTTCATCACCGGCGCTTCGCCGATGATGTGTTCCAGCTTGTATTTAGAATCGAGCTGTTGACGAAGCGAGACGTTCTCCGCCTCCAAGGTCTGCTGCCGCAAAGCGCGGGCGATGCGCATTTCCAGCTCATCGATCTGCATGCGCCCCTTGGCGATATAATCATCCGCACCGCGTTTCATCGCCTCCACGGCCACTTCTTCAGAACCGTAAGCCGTCATCAAGATGCACACCGGCGGCTTGGGCAGGGATTTCGCACGGGCGATAAGTTTCATACCATCATCCTGCGGCAGGCGCAGGTCGGTCAGCAGCACGTCGAAATGCTCTTCCTCCAGCAGCCGCATGGCGGCACTGGCATCCTCGGCCACATACACATCAAAACGATCTTCCAATGCGGCGCGCAAACCCTCACGCGTCGGCTTCTCATCGTCTACGATCAATACCGTCGGATTCATTCTTCCTCCGCCTTTCCGCCCGCCTCCAACAGGAGCGGTTCCGGTTCATGCAAGGGGAGCCACACCCGGAAAGTGGTTCCTTCACCCTGATGACTCTCCAACTCCATGCGTCCATCGTGTTCGCGCACGATGCGCTGGACGATCATCAATCCCAACCCGGTCCCCTTCTCTTTCGTGGTGAAGAAGGGTTCGAAAATCTTGTTCACTTTGTCTGAAGGGATACCTGTGCCGGTATCGCCCACACTCAACCACACGCCCTCTTTGGCCCGGCCGGTCTGGAGAGTCAGGACGCCGCCTTTGGTCATCGCCTGCATGGCGTTCTTGATGAGATTCACCAGCACCTGCTTGATCTGGCCGGCATCGATCGGTGCGAGCGGCAGTTGCTTCAACAAATCCGTCTCGATCTGGATGCCCCGGTTCTCCAATTCGGGCCCGAGCAATTCCAAGGTGGCGGTCACCACATCATTCAGCGAACCGGGTTTCAGCTTAGGCTCGGTCGGACGGATGGCCTGCAAAAATTGCGTGATGATGTAATCCAGGCGCGTGATCTCACCCTTTGCTACGCCAACGAAAGTTTCCAAACGCTCAACGTTATCACTGACATCGAAGCCGTGGTCGGCAGTAGCGCGTTTGCGGCCAAGGATGCCTTTCGGTTTGGCGGCTTTGATCTGGCCATCCTTCATCTTGCGCAGCTCGCGCTCGATGAGTTGCAGATGGATGTGGAGAGCATTCAGCGGATTACCGATCTCATGGGCCACACTGGCGGCAAGCAAGGTGAGTGCCTGCACGCGCTCGCTTTCGATGGCCTCAAACGTCTTTTGCCGGGCCTCTGTGGCATCATGCAGGATCAACGCCATACCCGAGCTGCCGGCTTTCTCACCATCCAAGGGGGCGATGTAGAGACGCACGAAGCGCGCCTGCGGATATCGCACCTCAAACTCATGCCGCACCACGCCCGAGCCACCCGCCCGGTCCATACCGGCCAGTGCCGACCAATCCACCTGGGGTAGGATGCGACCGATGGGCTGGCCTTCGGTCGTGTCTGGTTGCAACCCGAGTAGACGAGTGGCGGCGTCATTGAAATAGAGAATACGGCCGGCTTCATCCACCACCAGCACGCCATCTTCGATGGCGTTAAAAAGGGTCTCAAGGAAACTTCGCTCCCGCGCGAGCCGCTCCACCACCGTCTGCAAGCCCTGCGTGTCCAGCCGCCCGATGCGTCCCAGCACCTTGTCCAAAAAACTGGAATTCGAGCCTGCCATGGTTAAGCGGTTTCGTCAGCGCAAGTGTGTGTGGTCTCCTGCTTCATGCTGCCTCCTCAGAACCACTTCTTCCGCTTGAAATAAATGTAGGTGGCCAGGGTGGAGATGGCGGTCACGGCAAAGGCCAGCAAGTAGCCGTGCTCCCAATGCAGCTCGGAGATGCCATCGAAATTCATGCCATACCATGTACCGATCATCATCATCGGCGTCGTGATGAGCGTGATCATGGTGAGCAGTTTCACCACTTCACCGGTCTGGTTGGAGGACATGTTCAGATACACCTGCAAGATGCCCGTGAGGGTATCCGTATAGTTCTGCGCCAGCTCGGAGATGTGATAAAGACCGTCATAGACGTCACGATAATAAGGCACCATGTGCCCGCGGATGAGCTTGAAGTCACCACGCGCGAATCGGGAAAGCACCTCACGTTGCGGACCGATGATCTGCCGCAGGTGAAGCACTTCCTTTTTGATGTGGATGATCTTGTTCAGCACCTTCTGGCTCGGGTTCTGGAGCACCTCGTCCTCCAGTTCCGCAATCTCCAAGGAAAGCTCATCCAAGGCCGGCTTGTAGTTCTCGACAATGGAATCCAACAAGGTATGCGCCACGCGATCCGGTGCGCGGGCGATGTGCACCGTGCTCTTCACACAGCGGTCCACGGTGTTCTGGATGCTTTTCTGTGCCTGTTCGTGGAAGGTCACCAGATAGTTCTTGCCGAGAAAGAAATTCAGTTCCGTAGTATCAAAAACTCCGTCCTTGCGGCTGTAATCCACAGCGTGGATGACCATGAACAGGTAGGGCGAAAATAGATCCCCTTCTTTCGGCAGGTATTCCTCAACCTTCGGTGACGAACTGACCATGATACAATCCTCCACGGACAAAGGATGGAAGTGAAAGATATCGTCCAAGACCAGCTTACACTCCTCCGCCGTGGCGTTCTCCAGATCCACCCACAAAAAGAGGTTCGTATCCGCAAGCAGCGTAGGCATGAGGAAGACCTCAATGTCCTTGCTGTGCAGACGACCCTGGGTGGTGAAGACAAATGAGCGAATCATACAACTCTCATTAACTCAACTAGTTGCGCGGCCAGTGCGTCAATTTGTCCCACAGCATAACCGTGAAACTCAATGACGCAAGCCTGTAACATTTTGTCCCGGTTACGATGTGGTAACAAACTCCTGCCGGAAGCTCGGTCGGAAGACGCCTTTATAAATCTGCCCTTCAATTATAGATGCACGACCAGTCTCCATGCGACATGCTGTGATGCGTCAACCGAGGTTGTTTTCCGGAGTAACGATCAGCTTGCTGATAATGAGAGGACGATGAGCCAATCCACCGGAACAGACACGGAGGCGGGCGGTCAGCAAAACGCGAGCCCTCCGTCAACTTGCCAAGGAGGCAGGAAGGGACATGCCGGACACTTCGTCGGGCACTGTCAAAGGGGGAACACCCAGCGCCGGGCTCTCTCCCGCTGGTGGGAGAGGGCCGGTGACGATGGAAAGAGGACATAAACATATGAACGAAACGAAAGGCACCAAAGTACTCAAGCAACCGACATTCATCTACCGGCGCAACGGCGTAAACCGGTTACCGTTGCAATCCCGTCCTGAAGGCGTAAACTCGATTTAGCAAAGGTCTCCCATGTTCAAGCGCATCAGCAATCTATTCCGTGGTTTCTTCAGTTCGATCATCTCCGGCGTGGAGCGGGAGAACCCCGAGCTATTGTTGGAAGCGGAAAAAGAAAACCTCCGCAAACAGATCGCCAACTATAATCAAGGGCTGGCCGCGCATGCCGCCTTGTGCGAGCGCCTGATGTCGCAGATCAAGAAACTGGAGACCGATGAGCAATCTTTGCGCGCCCGCACGACCGCCAACTTGCGCGCAGGCAATCGCGGACCCGCCGGACAATTCGCCCTGCGCCTGCAGACGGTCACCACGGAACTGAAAGAGAACAACCTGCAACTCGAACAGGCAGAGAAGACCTACAAGGAACTCATCCGCGCCCGGGATGTGGCCATCAAAGCCGCCCAAGCCAAGATCGAATCACTACGCCGGGGCATCGACGACCTCAAGATCAAGAAAGCCACCGCGGAACTGGCAGAGATGGCCTCGGGCATGATCAGCGAGATCGGTGGTTCCGGCGATACACTTAACCGCCTCCAGCAAATGGTGGAAGATGAACGGGCCAAGGCCAGTGGTCGCGCCCGTGTGGCCCGGGACACGATGATGACGGCGGATCTGTCCCTGCAAGAGGCGGAACAGGAAGCCTTGGCCGAACAGGCTCTGGCGGATTTCGCGGCTAAGGAAGGCCTGATGCTGGATTCTGGCATCCCCAGCACGCCGTCTTCATCCGTCAATGTGGAGGCACCGCAGAAATCGATGGGACCGCAGGCGCAGTAAAGACCTGTCCTATCCCCCGGATATCCAAGCCTCGGCACTGGCCCTATCTCGAAAGATACGGATATTGATCTGCGGATGATCATTCAACGTCTGGAACATCCGGACGAATCCCAATTGCAGATCCTTGGGCGCGACAAAAGCTGACTTAAAGGAATTGGGGAATACCTTGCTCTTGCGATTCTCAGCCGCTTTAAGATAACGGTGCAATACACATCCATGTTTTCCACATCGGAGAGATCCGTGATGCGGTGGGGAATCAATGCTCTGGTCTTCTCAATCTCCCAAGCGGCGGCCGCCAAACCAAAAATATCACTGGCTGTCACAAGGCCAGAGCAGGACGCCTTCAAATAATTGGACGCTTCCGTTATGCTAAAAGCATAAGTTTTTAACAGGTGACGAATAACTGGCTACAGTTGCCAAAAAGAGTTTTGGCCACACTGTGTAAGCAGGCAAGCAGATAGCGGAAAGCAGGTGCGCTTGACACATCAGGCCTGCTTGCCGACTGTCTGGCGGTTCTATGCGGTTTGAAGGTTTATTGAAGCATCTTGCCATCGCCTTTGGGATTGCCCTGGGGGTTTACATCATCGCGTACTGGGGCATCGAGCATCAGCGCTATGTGAACGGACCATGGGAAGTGCGGTTTGAACAAAGCACCAACGGCAACCCCGTGATGGTGGTGAACCAGCCTGCGTTGAAGATCTCGGATGTGAAATTTGAGTTCCAAGGCGCAACGGTGAACACCAATCTCCCGCAGACCATCAAATTCGAACAGCCAAGGCAATGGCCCTACCGGGTGGGTTTTGGCGAAGTCATCTTTGAGGACCTGACTTTCCTGCCGGGCACAGTCACCCTGCTCTGCTACGGTAATGAGATCGAGTTGCTGCCGCGCGTGATGTCGGTGAACCGGCAGCAATATATCTGGAAATCGGGTTACACGATGACGCTTGTACCCACGAATCCACCGCCCCCGGTAGAGATCAAGAAGAAAAAGACCACCAAGGAATGAACGAAAATCTCCAGCCACTTCTGGACGGGGTGCTGCCCAATGTCTACGAGGTGCGCACCAAGGCCGCCGGTCCCGAAGGCAGTCTGCCCATCGATGCCGACATGCTGCTGAACCGCCCGAGTGGCGATCTCTTCGGCCTGACCCAAAATGCCGGCATGGGTTGGAATCCAGCCGAACTCGGCCGCAAACAGTATCTCATCCTCAGTACCCAGGGCGGCATGCGCGCACCGGACGGCAAGCCCATCGCGCTCGGTTATCACACCGGGCATTGGGAAATCGGCCTACTGGTGCAAGCGGCAGCGGATGAATTGCGAGCGCAGAAAAGTTTGCCTTTTGCTGCGTATTGCTCTGACCCCTGCGATGGGCGCACCCAAGGTACCACCGGCATGTTCGACAGCCTGCCGTATCGTAATGATGCCGCGCAGGTGATGCGTCGCCTCATCCGCTCCCTGCCTACGCGCTCGGGGGTCATCGGCGTGGCCACGTGTGACAAAGGTTTGCCCGCGATGATGATGGCCCTGGCCGGAACGAAAGAACTCCCCTGTGTGTTAGTACCCGGGGGAGTGACCTTGCCGCCGACCAATGGCGAAGACGCCGGTGCCGTCCAGACCTTGGGAGCACGTTATTCCCACGGCTTGGTGAGCCTGCAAGAAGCGGCTGACTTGGGTTGTCGTGCCTGCGGCACCCCAGGTGGCGGCTGCCAATTCCTCGGGACAGCAGCTACGGCGCAAGTCGTCGGAGAAGCGTTAGGCATGTCCCTGCCCCATTCAGCACTCGCGCCTTCAGGTGAGCCAGTATGGACAGATATGGCGGTCCGATCTGCCCGGGCGATCGTGGAAATGGAAAAACGCGGCCTGAAGCTGAAGGATATTTTGACCGATGCCGCGGTGCGTAATGCGATGGTGGTGCATGCGGCATTCGGCGGCTCCACGAATCTGCTGCTGCACATCCCGGCCATCGCTTACACAGCTGGGTTGAAGCGGCCTACGGTACAAGACTGGATCGAGGTGAATCGTGCGGTGCCTCGATTGGTCAGTGTATTACCCAACGGGCCGGTGCATCATCCCACAGTGAGAGCTTTTCTCGCTGGCGGCGTGCCGGAAGTGATGCTGCATCTACGCAAGTTGGGTTTGCTGGACACCAAGGTGATGACCGTAGCGGGTTGCACACTGGAAGAGGTATTGAATTGGTGGGAAACCTCCGAGCGGCGCACAAAGTTCCGGGATATCTTGCAGCAACAGGACGGCATCAACCCCGACGATGTCATCATGTCTCCCGATCAGGCAAAAGCGCGTGGACTCTCCAGCACGGTCACTTTCCCTACCGGGAACCTGGCCCCTGAGGGGGCGGTCATCAAGAGCACGGCCATTGATCCCTCGGTAGTGGATGCGGACAACGTGTACCGCAAGGAAGGACCGGCGAGGGTTTTCACCAGTGAACGGGCGGCTATCACGGCCATCAAAGAAAAACGCATCCAAGCCGGGGACATCATGGTGCTCGCAGGCATTGGTCCCATGGGCACAGGCATGGAGGAGACATACCAGGTGACTTCCGCCCTGAAGTTTCTGCCCTTTGGCAAACAGGTGGCACTCATCACGGATGCGCGATTCAGCGGCGTCTCGACGGGTGCTTGTATCGGGCATGTGGGGCCGGAGGGTTTGGCCGGTGGTCCCATAGGCAAGCTGCAAGACGGCGATGTGATCCGCATCGTCATCGACCGGAACACGCTTACAGGCACTTTGGATTTCGTGGGTGAGGGCGAGAGCCGTTTCACTCCGGAGGAAGGGGCAAAAATTCTGGCGGCGAGAACTTCCCGCGAGGACATGGCTCCCAACTCGGCCCTGCCGGATGACACGAAACTTTGGGCGGCGTTACAAAGCGTCAGCGGAGGCACTTGGGGTGGCTGCGTTTACGATGTGGGAAAAATAGCCTCACTGCTGTTAGTTAGAAAAAGTAATTTAAATATACATTAAAATATTAACAACTAATAATAAGCCGACAGCAGCCCAAACATGGGTGAAGAGATTTCCCCATAAGATTTAGAAAAATAGCCCCCCCATCAAGCGATTAGCCTCCAGCTTATGATTAATTTTATTTATATAGGCAAAAATGGGGATTAACAAAAATTAAAAATGTGCTATCTTGACTGAGTTATGCATGGCTCAGTTAAGTATTGTTTCGTCATAGTAGCTCTAAGTTTGACCGCTTGCTCCAAGTCTGAGGAGGATGCGGTCGGGGGAGATGGTAGTG
>CAZRGY010000145.1:0-6953 GCA_964599715.1 uncultured Verrucomicrobiota bacterium
CACCGTGCCGCGTGATTTCTCCAATCCCTCCTGCAGCTTGCGCGTGCGGTCTTGATGACCGCGTTGCATATGGCTGCCCATCGCCGTCATCAAGTTCTCCACCACTTGCACTTCGCGGCTGGCGCCTTCTTGACGCCGTGCCAGGCGTTCCTGGTTCGCCGCATCGCTGGGCGCCGAGTTCATCGGCTTGATGACTTTCTCCTGCTCGGCACTCAAGTATTTCAACGTGGCCGAGGTCAATCCGGCTTCGGAAGAGGAGAGAATGTCGTTGAACGCCTTTGAGGTCCGCTCCGCGATGCTGTAAGCGCGGTTCACGTGGTCCACCAACTCGCGCGGATCCAGTTTAGTGGTTTCGGCCGTGTTCGCGGTGGCCAGTTGTTCAAATTCCAATCGTGCCCGGGCGATGTGTTCGTTCTTGAACGCACTGATCGCATGACCCACGAGCGCGAGATCAGCGGCTTCACGACCAGCCGCCGCTTGGGGCAGGGCTTCTTTCAGACGCTGCTCCACCTGTGTCAGTTGCCGATCCACTTCTTCCAAGGCGGAACGCGCGCCGCTCAAGACCTGCTGCCGGGCCAGTGCTTCACCCTGTTTTAAATCCTTGCCGCCTTCCTTGCTCACGATCTGCCGCAAGTTCTGGGAAATCTGCTCCAGGCTGTCCAAGGTCCGCAGAAATTCACGCTGCGCCTGCATCGCCTTAAGCCGTTTCGGGTCCAGGCCCGGTGAGCTGATCTGCAAGGTGAGGGGAACCGATTCAGCCCGGTTGCCCTTCACATCCACAGCCACCAGCTTGGTCGTGACACGGTCACCCGGCACCAGTTTCAGATCCAACAGATCCCATTTGCGCGCCAGTGTGGCGGCATTGGTGCGGGAAGTGAGCAGGGAAACGGTTTGCCATTGCCCTTCGTTCACCCGGATCATCTGGTTCACCAGTGTCAGTGCCAGGTCATCTTTCGCGGTGGCGCTGAAATCCAATACTTCATCCGGCGGCAACACCTGGTCCTTCATCGGTTTGTCGATGCTGACCAGCGGCAGTAGATCGGCTTCCGGACGGATCTCGTATTGCGGGCTGAACTTGTTCTCGAAACCCGTCTCGGCAGAAATCAGCTTCACGCTATAAGTGCCCGCTGCTGTCATCGGGACGGCCGCCGACCATTCCGTGTCGCTGACGCGGGTGAGGGGAATCTCCTGTTTGCGCCCGGCCTGTTCCACCAGCAATGCACCTTCCTTCACTTTCTGGTTGGCGCTGATCTTTACCATCGCCGTGCTGCCTTCCAATGCGGTCAGGTCGCCGTTGTCTTCCGTGACGGTTTGCGCCGCCATCTGTGCGTAGGCGGGAAATTCGTAAGTCTTGTGGAACTTCGCCACATGCGGGCGGGGCAGGGAACGCAACGTGTAATAGCGGGTCAACGCATCACCCGCCCGGATGCGATACTCCAGCGATTCACGAGCGACGTTTGCGCTGGCCGTGAAGCGATGCCCGCCCGCCGCGTTCATCGCGATGCGTTCGCTGCGGCCATCGGGTTGCACGATTTCCAGGTAAGCCCGGTCCACTTCCGGTCCGCCCAGTTCCACCACGAATGGGATTGGATCCCCGCGCGGCACCGGCGCATCACCAGTAGCCGGTTCCAGCAGCTTGATGCGCACGCTCGATACCCGCTCGATGTTGGCCATCGGCGCCATCGCCCGGGCCATCAACCGCGTGAAGCCCAGACCGGGAGCCAAGGCCAGAAAACCACATACCATCACCACTGCCACCGACCCGATGAGCCAGCGGGAGATGAGGCGGCTGGGCAAAATCTCGTTGATCTCGATCTTCTCCACGCGCCGGGTGACGTCTTCTTGGAGGAGTTTACGGAAGACCGGGGAGTCCCATTGGGCTTCGCCGGCATCGGCCAGTTCCACCGCGGAGATGAGATCCTCACGCAGGTCGGGCTTCAGCTTTTCGACCATCCGGGCGACCTCGCGGGGATTGGGCACCTTGCGCAGATGTTTCAGGCAGCCGAACCACACCACCGCACCCGTGCTGCCGTAAACGGCCACGCTCAGGAAATACCGGACGCCATCGGGCATGATCACGTAACGGTCCACCAGCGCCACGACCGTCATGCTGCCCAAAAACGCCACCACACCCTCGGCTGCGCCCCGGGCCAAAACGAGCTTCCGCCAACGACGGCTGAACGCCTCGAGCTTCTGCACAATGACCGGGTTGAGTTGGGTGGACATAGACTTTATTGAATTAGCCACACTTCCGGCCAAAAAGAAACGGGAATCTTGAGCTCCTACTCGTCCTTGTTCTCATTGTCGTCCTCGGTTTACCGCCCGCTTTCCGCCATTCTTTATCTCCTCGTGCTGTCTTCATACCGCCACTATGCCTCCTTTTAAGGACTTCCGTTACTCTTCGCCTCGCTATAACTCGTACAACTACACAAAATCTTCATTTTATCCTGCCTGCTATCTGATCACAGACTTATGGCATGCGTTAGCCTTCGGTGTGTCCGGTGGGCTCCATGGAGACAAAATTTCTTAAAAATGACCTTTTCATCCGTTCCTTGACCGCTCGTATTTTGTCATTAGTCATTGCCATCAGGTGGCATCTTCCTTCGCCCCTAATGCCACTCCCGGCGGCGTCACTTCCGAGACATCCAACCGCGCCAGGATCGGTGCGGCGGCTTCCCGGAGGCTTGGCAGCTTCCGGTAGAATATCCCGACTACCACCAGACAGGTGAGCCCGCTGAACATCAGGGTGTTTGCCGCCCCCACGCGATTGGCGATGGCACCCGCCGCCAGATTTCCCAACGGCACCGTGCCGGTGAACGCCATGGTGAACAGGCTCATCACGCGACCGCGCTTGTCATCCTCCACGAAGGTCTGCACCAGCGTATTGCTCGATGCCATCAACAGCACGCCGCCCGCTCCGGCGAATGCGAGGCAGATCACCGAGACCGCTATCCATGAGGACGTCGCAAATCCACTCACGCCCAATGCCAGCAATACGCCGCCTAGGGTGATGACATCTCCCAGCCCGCGCACGGTCTTCCGCGTGCCCAGATAGAGTGCTCCCAATAGGGCGCCAACACCTGATGCCGCCATCAGCCAGCCCAAGGTCTTGGCGTCGCCTTGAAAGACATCCCGTGCGAAGACCGGCATCAGCACCGTATAAGAAAATCCGGTGATGCTGAACCCTGCCACCAGCAGGATGAGCGCTTTGATCGGTGGGAAGCCGAACGCGTAATTGAAACCGTCCCGCATCTCCAGCCACGGATGCTTGGTCACGGCCTTGGGGACTTGCGGACGCAATCGCATCGCCAGCAGCGCGATGATGACAGCCAGGTAGCTGAAGCCGTCGATCAGAAAACAGATGCCCGCTCCGAATGCCGCGATGATGAATCCGCCGATGGCCGGTCCCACCAATCGGGCCAGATTGAACAGCGAGGAGTTCAGCGCGATGGCGTTGCCGAGGTGCTCGCGGTTATCCACGAAGTCCACCACCATCGCCTGTCGCACTGGCATGTCGATGGCGTTGATCACCCCTTGCAGCAAACTCAGGGCGATGATGTGCGGCACATCGATCGTGTCCGTCAGCGCGAACCCGGCGAGCAGGAAAGACTGGATCATCGAGGCGCATTGAGTGGCCACCAGCAGCTTGTGCCGGTTCACCCGATCCACCCACACGCCCGCCAGCGGTCCGAGAAAGAAGATGGGGGCGAGATTGGCAAAACCGACCAGACCGAGTTGAAAAGGGGAGGAGCTGAGGTGATACACCAGCCACATCGCCGCGGTCTGGCTCATCCAGGTACCCATCAGCGACACGATCTGGCCGGTAAAATAAAGACGGTAATTCCGTGAAGAAAGGGGACCCAGCAAACGCATCAACCGCATGCCTCCCATTATCCGCCAAACCCGCCAGACTGCAATCTCCCCGTATCGTGATCGTCCTGGACCCCGCACCCTCAGGTCGGGGCGTTCTCGTCGTCGTCCTCGCCCTCCGATCTCTTAGCCGACGTAAGTAGGCGCTGACTTCACCTTTTGGAGTGCGGAGGCTTGCCTCCGCTTTTCGCCCCGCACCGAGGTTCGGGGTCCCCCGACGCGGCTTGACGCGTCGAACCTAAGCCGTTTCGACGGTCTTAACGGTAGCCAATCCCCGTGCCGTCAGGCACGCCAGATTCTTAGCGGCGGCTTTCAAGCCGCCGTAAGCTTAGAAAAGTTACAGCGTCGCGTAGCGACGCAAGAATGTATCCACTCTGTGTTCTCTGCGCTCGTTCGCTGGAATTTTTTGCGCCTTCTGTGCTTCTTTGTGGCAATTCCGGATGCCCTAAAATGCCTTCAAACACTTCACCACTTCGGCATGGGCCATCACCACATCTGGTTCTCGCTGGAGCGCCTCGTAATAGCTGCGGGGAAACCCTTGCCCTTCCTCGGAGGCCACCAGCAAAACCTTGGTCTGCCTCACGATGGCCCCGGCATTGGCACCCGTTACAGCCTCCTTGGCCTCCAGCGTTTCGTCGATCACGACCACCAGTTCAGAGATGGGATGCAACCACGCGAACCACGGATCGCTGATGAGCAACTGCAGGAACTGGTTGGGGGAAGTGATCTCCCCGAAAGTCTCCTCGTAAACAGCCTTTTCCGATTCGATCAGCGTCTTGTGCAAAGCCATGAGACCGAGGCGCAGTGCGCTCAGGTTCTGGCGATATTTGGCTTCTTCCGCTGACAGGTCAAAACTCGGCATGACAAACACTTTCCACCCCGCCAGCCGCCCGGCCAGCGCGATCACACCGCTACCATCCACCAACTCCCGCCCCGGTGCAAACAAAGTAACCAACCAAAAAATCGGTAAGGACGAGTTTCACCTCGTCCCAAACCAAACCTTGCGGCTTTCTGCTGACCACCCCGTTGCTATTGCAATCCTACAAACCTCCTTGCCTCCGCCGCCCATTTGGCTATGTCTAAGCATACATGAAAAGGAGCCGTGCATGGATACGCCCAGCCATCTTGGCCGTGCTGCTCCTTGCCTTCAGTGGATGGCTCTACCTCGATCATGTTGACCCGCGTTACGAGGGCCGTCGTGCAAGTGAGTGGCTTCAAACTCTGTTTGGTGGGCCTGAAGAGAAAGCAGGTCGGCAGGCAATTGACCATTTGGGTGAGAAGGCGATACCCCAGATCAAGAAGCTGTTTTATGCACATCGTTCAGAGCGTGAGGCCAAGCTAATCTATTGGATTAATGCAAAACTAAAAAAGGACTACGAGGTTGATTTTTGGCAAGAGCACGAAAAAGCAGATACTGCCTTGGACATACTTGGCAATCGTGCTGCACCCATGATTCCTGAGCTGATAGAATCCCTGGCTGATTCGCGTGAGGATATATCCGCTCGGAGCGCTAATGCCTTAGCTAGAATAGGGGATCCGCTTCTTGCGCCCTTAAAGCAGTCGCTGCAACATAGTGATGCTGATGTTAAAATTTTCGCCATCAAACTACTCACTAAACGTCGACAAAGGGACATTTATCCAGTTGTGGAAAAGCTCGCGCATTCGCCCCAAACTGAGGTCTCTATTGCGGCATTGGAGTCCATGGCAGTCCTGACAACCGAAAGGGAGCGGACAATAGAGACCCTGAGGCTGTTTTTAAAATCTGCAAACGAAGATGTCAGAGCTTGTGCGGTCAATGCCTTGGGGCATCTTGCCGAGAGTGACCCTAAACTAGTTGATGAATACGTCTCATTCATCCGCGATGCTTCGCCACAAGTCAGATACAATGTTACGGAACGTCTTTGGTTTTTTTGCCCGCAGCATAAAACTGCACAGGATGCATTGATAGTTGGGTTGAAGGATTCTGATGCTGATGTCTGGACTTCGGCGGTATCCAGCCTATGTATCACGTTGGAGGCGTATGGTTTTTTCCAATATATGTACGTATCTAGCTGGGATTCTGGGTGGGGTATTGTATATCCCGAGGCCTCCGCGGAGAATGCTTATGCTCCTGATGTGATTTTAGACAGGCGATCTGAGATTATTCCTTTATTGAAGCGGAGACCCTCAAGTTTGCCTGGTTCGGCGGGCAATACCCGTTTTCAGAGTCGGTCTAGCTATCAACCGGCTGATTTGGCTTTGCTGTTTGTTGAACCGGAATACCGGTCTTTGACTATGCAGTGCATAAAGGTATTGAAATCCTCTGATATTAGACTTGTTTCAGTCGATCCAAGCCATCCTCAGTTTGGTATTCTCACCTATCCCAAGGAAAATCTGGAAAAGGTGGAAACAATATTGGCTGATTTGAGGCAACTTAACCCTCATTTAGCTGGGCATTTGTTGAATGGCTTAATACGGAGTTATCATTTTCCTAAAGCTGGCTCTGCGAATCCGTAGTATACTTTTGTGACTCTTTGTGGCCAATTCGTCACTTAACACCAGCGTTCCCAGAATTCTTTGATTATTGGTGGAATTCGTGTCTTCCCCCAAGATGGCCCGCCGGTGCAACTGGCCTAGATCATCCCCGACCGCTTCCGTAAAACCCACTCCAGCGTCAGCAGCAGCACCAGCGGCACGAACCACCACCAGCTCTGCCACAAGATCGTCTCGCTCTCTACGACGCGACCTTGGCTCAAGGGTTTCAGCAAATCCGCCAGCCGCCCGATCTCTTCCTCGCGCAGATACGTGCCGCCGGAGTGATACGCCAGTTGTTGCAGCAGTTCTTCGTCGCAATGCAGTTGGGCCATTTCGCCAGCGCCTTGAGGTTTCACGGTGAAATTGCTGCGCACCTTGATCTCGCTGTCTGGCAGTTCCGATGTGCTCACGCGCACTTCGTAGTCGCCTTCCTCCAGTGCGGCGGTGCGTCCGCGCAATACGCCGCGCTACACGGGCAATCTGTGGACCACCTATCGCATCACGCCGGCCTGGCGCGTTGGCGGCGGCATCGAGGCCAAGGGCAATCGCCTCGCCTACGGCACGGGCGG
>CAZRGY010000145.1:6963-9194 GCA_964599715.1 uncultured Verrucomicrobiota bacterium
CGCACTTCGTAGTCGCCTTCCTCCAGTGCCGCCGTGCGACCCCGCAATACGCCGCTGGTATTGCCATCTGCGCTCAACGCCACCGTAGCTACCTTCTTGCCATCCTTGAAGAGTTGCGCCTCGGCTTTCGCATTCAGTTTCAGGCGACCCTGATTGTCCCGCACGCGCACGCGGATTTCCGCTGTGTCACCCGGCGCATACGTCATCGCGCCGGAGTCCAGCGCCACGTGCTTGTCCTGCACGGGGAAGGGCGCTTCCATCACCCATTTCGCCGCCTGGTTCCAGAACTTCTGATGATGCTCATCACCCACCTCATAGCGCCAACGCCATGTTTCCTCGATGCCGTTGTACAGCACCCGTCCCGCACCCACGCGCCGATACACGATGGATGACGCCTTCCGCGTGCCATCGGAGATTTCCATGATGGGCTCCGAGCCCGGCAATCCGATGCTGCTTGCTGCCCAGCGAGGCGGTTGCAAGCTCGCCCAAATCTCCCTGTTCCGCTCCGGATCACCCGTGAGGCTGAACGCTCCCTCCAAAGTTCCCGACGCCACAAACGTCTGCCGCAGCGTCACCCCTTCCAGCGGATTCCCGCGCCACTCCACGGGCAGCAAGGTCTTCAGTGGTGAGTTCACGTAATTCGCCATGGGATTCCGAGGCCCATCAACGAAGATGATGCCGCCGCCGCGTTGCTCCACGAATTCGCGCATCCACTCTAGTTCATTGGCGGCGAAGGTGTTCACCGGCAGGTCGCCGAAGATGATGAGCGCGTAGCTGAAGAGCGTTTCCTTGTCCGGCGGGAACTGGCCCGGCAACTTGCCGCGCACCCATTTGACCTGCTCGCCGCCGGCACCCGCCAACAGATTGTTCACATCCCATTTCTGGTCGCGCTCCATCAGGTTGCGCAGATAGCGGAACTCCCAGCGCGGCCGTCCATCCATGAAGAGCACCTTGGGCCGCTCGGTGATGGCGCTGAAGCGCATCACGCTGTTATTGTTTCCGGTGTCCCGTTCGTTTTTCACCGTGCTCACACTCACCTGCAAATTCAGCGGCAAGCTGCTGAGCTTCAGGTCGCGATCCAGCTTTTGCATCTCCGTGCCCACGATGCCTTTGATGGGGAAATCGAACGCGATGGAGCGCAAGCCTCGTTGCTCGGTGATGAAGTTCCTTTCCCAGAGGGTCGTGCCCTGATACTCGACCTTCACCGTGAACGGCTGTCCCGGAGCGGCGTCATCTTTAAGTTCGATGGAGCCTTTCACGGAGGCATCCTGATACACCGTGTCCGGCACTTTCACTTCCAGCACGGCCAAATCCTGCGGATGGACGGAGGAGCCGATGCCGACGACATACATCGGGATTTTCTTGGTGCCCATCAGCTTGGCGAGTTGCACCGGTGTGGGACCGTTATTGTGCTGACCATCGGAGAGGATCACCACGGCCCCGCGCTCATTTTCCTTCACCGTCTCCAGTCGCGTCCGAATGCCGCTGTTCAGATCGGTGCTGCCAGCCTTGGGTGAGAAATCCAGAACCGTGGACAGGCTTTGCTCGGAGCTAGGCCACCAGAGCAGATCGCTCTTGTTCGCGCCGAGGTTAAGCATCTCCAGTTGATGCTGCACAGAGAGGCGGGAGACGAGGCTTTCGCTGCCGTCCAACAACAGTGACTCCACGCGCTTGTAACGAGGCAGGGTGTCATACTTGGCCGTGGCGGCCCGGGAAGAAGCATCGCCGGTCATCTTTTCCGCGTGCTGGCTCAAGCTCTTTTGGAATTCCTTTTCCCAACGGGTGGCCGGTTCCTGCAGACGGTAGAGATCGTTCAGGAAACGATCCACGTCATTGCCGACATCCCGTTTCGTCAGTTCAGTGGCGGGATTGATCAGCTCGTTCTTGAAGCGGTCCCGCATCCCGTTGTCCACTTTCCAGCTTTCGGGCCGCACCATCGCGAGGCTGTTCGCCGCTTCTTCCAGATCCTTGAGCACCAGTTTCGCCTGTTCGCGTAGCAGTTCATTGGACCACTCGGCCTGGGTGTTGAGGATATGCCGTTTGCTGCGCGATAATGCCTCGGCGCCTTCCACCAGCATGTTGTCCAGCTTGCCCGGGGGCAACCATCCGGCTTGTTGCGCATAGAGCAGTTTGCGCGCGGCAGGCATCTGTTCATCCGTCACGCTCATGCTTTGCGAGACATCCACGAAGAACATCACGCGGGCCAGTTCGCCGATGATTTACCGGTGATG
>CAZRGY010000146.1:0-9193 GCA_964599715.1 uncultured Verrucomicrobiota bacterium
CGGCCAAGGTGGAAGGCAACAAGATCACCCTCACCACGGCGAACGGTGCAGGCACTTTGATCGCGGCCTTGAGCGGAAATGCCAAAGGCAAGTTTGAGCTAACCCAAGAGGGACGGGTGCAGTTGCGCCTGCCAGCCGGCAAGGCCACTAACTTCAAAGTCGCCATCTGGAGCGGGGCCACGGCGAATGTGGGTGCCGCCCAAACGGCCTTGCAAGCCGCGGGCAAGCTGGCCGATGTGAAGGCGCTGACCAAAGCAGGTCCGGCGCGCTGGACGACTCCGGTGACCACTGAGGGTAAAGTCAGCAAGAGCACGGATGCCTATGTGGTGGATACCATCACCATCCCGGAGGATAATCCATGGAAATCATGGATCCGTTGCAGCGGTTTTGATTTCTTCAGTGATGGGCGCATCGCGCTTTCATCAGTGAGCGGTGATGTGTGGATCGTCTCGGGAGTGGATTAGGATCTCGACAAGCTGACGTGGAAACGTTTTGCGACCGGCCTCTTCCAGCCGCTGGGCCTGAAGATAGTGAAGGATGAGGTCTATGTGCTGGGTCGTGACCAGATCACCCGCTTCCATGATTACAACAAGGATGGCGAGGCCGATTTCTACGAGAACTTCAACAATGATGTCAGCATCAGCTCGCATTACCATGAGTTCTGCCTGAACTTGGATACGGACAATGCGGGTAACTTCTACTTCATCAAGGGCGGCAACCTCGGGCCGGCCAAGATCCCGCATCACGGCACCTTGAACCGGGTGAGCATGGACGGCTCCAAGCTGGAGGTCGTGGCGACCGGGCATCGTGCACCGAACGGGATGAGCGTGGGTCCGCAGAACCAGATCACTTCCAGCGATAATGAAGGCAACTGGGTGCCTAGCTCGCGGGTGAACTGGGTGGAGCCCGGCGGCTTCTACGGTCATGTGCACACCGCGCACCAGAGTCCGCCACCGACGGATTACGACAAGCCGCTCTTCTGGCTGCCACACCAGATGGACAACTCGTCCGGTGGCCAGGTCTGGGTGACCAGTGAGAAATGGGGCCCTTTCAGCGGCGACATGCTGCACACCTCCTATGGCAAATGCTCGCTGTTCAAGGTGATGTATGAGGATGTGGGCGGGCAGAAGCAGGGTGCCGTGGTGCGTTTCCCGCTGAACTTTGATTCCGGCATCATGCGCGGGCGCTTCAGCCCGTTCGATGGCCAGCTCTATCTGGCGGGTCTGCGCGTGTGGCAGTCCAGCGGTGCACGTGAGGGCACCTTGCAGCGCGTGCGTTACACCGGCAAGCCGGTGAACATGCCGAAGGAATTGCATATCAAACCGAATGGCATCGAGATCACCTTCACCAATCCGCTCGACCCTGAGCTGGCGAAGGACTCGGAGAATTATGCGGTGGATCAATGGAACTACCAGTGGTCTCAGGCTTACGGCTCCAAGATGTACTCCGTGCAAGACCCGACCAAAACCCTCGGGGACAAAGGTCAGAGCGCTTACAAAGGCGAGGATGCGAAGATCAAATCCATCAAGGTCTCCAACGGCAACAAGACGGTGTTCATCGAATTGGAGAGCGTGCAGCCAGTGATGCAATACCGGGTGCGTTACAATCTGGACTCAGCGGACGGTGAACTGGTTCGTCAGGAAGTCTATGGCACCATCAACAAGGTGCCGGGCAAGTAAGCACCACCGGATATTCTAACACAAAGAAACCCCGCCAGTGATGGCGGGGTTTTTCTTTGCCGGAAAGCATTTGGATCAGATCGGTTGTTGCCCTTGCGGACCTTGGCCGGCGGGCATCTGCACGATCTGGAGCGGGACGCGGGCGACGATCTTGTCGTCGAGGCTGACGTCGATGGAGTAGTGCCCCGGCTTCTCGAACTTCAAGCCTTGCAGGTTGAAGACCATGTTCACCGTGGCGAAGAAAAGGTTTTCCGCCATGCGCACTTCGAGATTGGGTTCGAGGCGCGGAAGCAGGTTGCGCCCGTCGTCATCGATCATCGTCACGCGGAGCTGATGCTTCCCCTGATCCTGGTCATGGAACACGATGCGCAACGCGATGGAGCAATGCGGATGCGTGGCCGGAAAGGTGCGGACACCGATGGTGTCAAAGGCACCGATCATGCACAGTTTGCCACCGTAATCGGCGGCGGAATCACAGAGGGCGGCTACTTGGACCTGCATAAGGTTTTTATGCTCATCACTTACGCCGGTATATCAAGCGCAAATGCTGTTTTTTGTGGAGCGCGGGACTGTGTCCCGCAGCGGGTGGAACATGGCATGGAAGCTCTAATATATATCGAGCCGAGCTGTGCTGTCGTAGCCGCTGCGGGTCACAGACCCGCGCCCCGTACAGGGGCTCGCTTTGCCCGAATGTTTCTGCCAGCCTCTGCGTCCATCACTCAATCACGAATATGAAACATCACTTCTGTGTTTTGCTTTTGGTTCTCACGGTCTTCGCTGCTCCGGCTTACGCCGCCACGCTGGGTGAGACTGTGCTGAATATTGAGCCGACCAAAGAAAACCCCCGCAGCTCAGAGGGCGCATTTGTCACCTTGAAATCTGGGCGGGTTCTTTATTGTTACACGCAATTTTACGGTGGCGCCCGCGACAACAGCCCGGCACATATCGTATCCATCCATTCAGATGATACGGGCCGGACGTGGAGTGATAAGCCGCAACTGGTGGTGGATAATGCGGGCGGCGAAAATGTGATGAGCGTCTCGCTGCTGCGGTTGCAGAGCGGTCGCATCGCGCTGTTCTATCTGCTGAAGAATAACTGGCTGGATTGCCGACCCTATGTGCGTTTCTCCGATGATGAGGCGAAGACCTGGAGCGAGCCGGTCTTGATGGTCAACGCGCCGGGATATTTCGTGCTGAACAATGACCGGGTGATCCAGTTGAAGAGTGGTCGTCTGATCGCCCCACTCGCATTTCATCGGGCCAAGGGAACGGATCCGGCCACGAGCAAGTCTTTCGACAGCCGGGCCATCACGATGTGGCAGTTATCCGATGATGAGGGCAAGACTTGGCGGGAAGCGGATTCTTGGTGGGCCATGCCGCAAGCGACGCGCAGCGGCTTGCAGGAGCCCGGAGTAGTGGAGGTGGCGGATGGTTCGCTGTTCAGTTGGTCACGGACGGATGGTGGCAGCCAGTTCGTGTTCCATTCTAAAGATCAGGGCAAGACGTGGACGCCTCCGGCGGCGAGTGCACTTGCTTCACCCGTATCTCCAGCAAGCATCAAGCGTTTGCCCGGTTCGGATAAGCTGCTGGCGATCTACAATGATCACTCTGGGAAATACCCGTTTCCGAAAGGGAAACGCACGCCCTTGGTTGCAGCATTCTCAGACGATGGCGGACAGACTTGGAAAGATCACAAGGTCATCGAGGAGGATCCGGATGGGTGGTATTGCTACACGGCGATCCATTTCACTGAAGACGCCGTGTTACTGGCTTACTGTGCGGGCGACCCCAAAATCGGCGGCTTGAATCGGCTACGGATCAAGCGGGTATTACTCAAAGATTTGGTGAAGTAAGCTTCTTGATTTGCTGGTTGAGTGGGAAAACAAAACCCCGCTTCGATTGAAGCGGGGTTCATTTGAATAGTCTGAGTAGAGCCGTTTACTTCTTGGTCTCTTTCTTCTCTGTTTTCTTCGCCTTGGGGGCTGGCGGAGGTGTTTGCGGCGGGATGTCGCCGTGATTCGGCGTCACCTTGGTCAGGTTCGGCTTGATGTCCGCATCGACGTTGCGCACGGCCCAGGAGATGCCGCCCATCAAAATGTTCTGGAAGATCTCGTTCGTCCACACGTCCTCGCGAGGGCCCATGGAAGTGTAGAAGACACGGCCTTTGCCATACATGCGTGCCCAAGTGGCCGGATAGGGTGAGCGCTTGTATTCGTTGTCCGGCATGTCCTTGGTCTCTTGCACCAGCAAGACGTGCAGGTTGGGCTGGAATTCCTTCAGCGAATACCATTCCTCATTCATCGCGAAGGAATCACCGAGTTTCTCAAAGCCAGGGAACTTCTTGTTCACCACGCGCATCGGGGCGACTTGTTGCTTGCCATGTCTGATGAACTCGCCGCCGAGCATGAGGATGTAGGGATCGGACTTGTCCCCGTTCGTCTGGTAACGCGCGGATTTATCGGCCGGGTCCGGCTGGGTGTGGAACGTGTCGGAACCACTGTGGGAGGCGATGAAGCCTTTGCCCTTCTTCACGGCATCGATGAAGGCCATTTTGCCCTCGGGCGTCATGGGCGGGTTCTTATCCGTGCCCTCAGTGGTCAGGTCGCCGGTGGTGTAGAAGAAGAAGGCGTCAAACTGATCGAGATACTTCGGCGTGAAGAGGCTGCCATCTTTGCTGAAGGTGAACTCGATATTATACTTCGGTCCGAGTTCGGCCAGGACCTGCTCGGCGAAGCTAGGTTTGCCGCCATTGCGCTTGATGACGGAGTGCTCGAAGCCGGAGGACTTGGAGAAGAAAAGGACTTTGCGGGTGGGGCCTTTGGCCGGTGCAGCCATGAGGGTGTCCCAGTTGGCCAATGAGAGGCCCAAAGCGGCCAAACTGGCGCGTTTGAGCAGTTCGCGACGATTCAGAGATGACATAAGATCACGGGGTTCAATTGATTGAACCGACTATGCCACTCCGGGACGGCGCGCCAAGTATAAAGGCGGCGAGGGAGGCTGCGCTACTTGGAGGAAGTGATCTTGTCCACTTCCACCCGGGCAACTTCCGGCTCCACCACCAACGCCTTGAAATCCCATTCCTGCTGGGGCTCCAAGATCATGATGTAGTCGGAGGCATTGCCGATCTGTTTGTCAGCGGCATCGAACAGCTTGAAGTCCACCCGCACGGAGGTGTGCTGGACATCGGTGTTGTTCTTCACCTTGCCGGTGACATAGACCAAACTGGTGCCTTGGTTCTTTTGCAGCTCGTAGCCGACCACTTGAAGTTCCTCTTTCGGCCCCAAGATGCTCATACCGCCACCACCACTGCGGCCCTTGAGAAAAAAGAGGACACCACCTGCCACCAGCCCGAGGGCGAGCAGGATACCGACGATCATCATCACCTTCTTGCCGCCGCCGCCTTTTTTCTTGGAGGGTGCCTCAGACAATTCTTCTTGGGATGGCACCGGGGGAGTCGGGGTCTTCGCGCGTGCGGGGGCAGCCGCGGACGGAGGAGGCGGGGGGGAACCCGCTGCCCGAGGGGCTGCTGCGGCCGGGCTGATGCCGGGCGCGTTCAAAACAGTTTCCTTGCCACAATGCGGGCAGGGGATGGTCGCGCCCACGGCATTGGAAGGGAAAGAGATGCGTCCATTGCAGTGGCGGCAAACGCACTTCAAGCTGGCTTGACCGGCGGGTGCACCTGGAGCCGCAGGCGGTGCGGCGGGAGCAGCCAAAGCCACCGGATTGTTGCAATGCGGACACGAAATGGTAGAGCCACCCGCTGAGGCGGGATAGGCGATACGACCGTTACAATGCGGACAGGCGCATTTGAGTTCCTGGGCGACGCTCATGCTTCTTCTTCTTTTCCCGGTTACGCTCCGCCCCATCGGATACGTTGGTGCCGAGATTAGGGACACGCAGGTTTTCGCAAGAAACCCTGCGAGCGGCAACCTTTTCCTTCAAGTTATCCGGCGATTTAACGACAGATTACGTGGCGCTACGGATTAGGTCCCGTCCTTAATTGGCGGTTGCTGCGCAAGAATGGCGTACGAGGCGGGCTTATTGGACCCGGGCACGGTAGAAGCGCTTGGCCTCGCCGATGGCCCCAGTGTCCAGATATTCGAAGATGCCGTCGGGCGGGCTGTTCGTCTTGATGGGCGTCCAGGTCTGGAAATCGGTCGTGACCTCCAAGACGTAGGTTCGGTTTGCCTCACCGGTGAGGCGCAAGAGGTTGGAGCCATCGGAGAGATGCGTCACGTTTTGCAGCGTGGGCGGGATCGCGTCGGAGTAGGCCACGATGCTGTAGTTGTCGAACGCCATGTAGTTATCCCCCGGGTTGTTGCCATCGCGGATGGACCACACGGCGTCCACATCGCCGATGTCCAGCGAGGCCGAAGTGGTGGTGATCGGTTGCTCGGTCACGAGCACAGTGTCGTCGATACGCGCGCTCCAGCGGTTGCGGGCGACATCCATGGTGATGACGAGTTCGTAGATGCGGTTGGGCTCGAAGCTTTTGCCGGTGGAGACGAAGCCGTTCCCGTCGTCGAGGGCGTAGTTGACCATGAGGGCGTGGTTGTCGAAGTCCAGGGTGATGAGCCGTTGCGCAGAAGTGTTGTAAACACTCCAGCGGAAGTCATCGTAGCGTTCATTCGTGGAATCGAGGATGGCCATCAAGGTGGAGAATTTCACCAACGGTTGATTCGCAGGAACAGACTGCGGGAGGGGCTTCCAGATCGTCACAAACGTGGAGCCATCCGCCGGAGCAGTGAACCCGATGTAGGCCTGCTGTCCGAGATTTTCGAAGACATTGTCGAGCAGGCCATTCCAGAATTCCGAAGTGCTCCCTTCACCCATCCAGCCGTTCTGGCCGACCAGATCGGCCGCCGTGCTGTAGCCTTCGGTGGTCTCAAATTCGGTGCTGAAGAGCACGGTCGGTTCAGCGGCGCGAACACTCGCACTGAGCGTCAGCGCGCAAATCACGGACACAATCCACCTGTTGATGAGTGTTTTCATCGTCACGTTTCCCCTTGGTTAATGTTTACCTGCTCCCTGGACGTTTGTTGTCATTGCCGCTCTGGCTGGGCGTGGAGCGACCTCCACCCGAAGATGGCAACGGCGAGTTGCCGACGGAAGGCCTGGAGGACACCGGCGGCAGCGTTACGGATTGTGGCGCCACGCTTCTCGGTGCAGGCGGGGTGTAGCTTGGACGCGGCGCGGCCGGTGCGCTGTAACTCGGCCGGGCAGGCTCAACCCGTGTTGGCGCTGGAGTATAAGCAGGTCGTGGGGTTTGCACCGGTGCCGAGTAGGTCGGCGTGGGTTGCGAATAGGTCGGTGCTGGCCGTGAGTACGTCGGCGCGGGCTGCGAATAAGTGGGCGTCGGCTGCGAGTACGATGGCGTGGTGTAACTGGTCGCCGGCCGTGAGGGCGGTGAGGAGGCCCGCGGCAAGGTCACCGTACCCCGGCTGACACCGTAGTTCGGTTTCTCAGAAGGCCGTGAGCCGTAGGTGCCGCCGGGCCGTATCGTGGTGATCTCGCTTGGGCGACTGGGCTCGGTGCGGAGCGCAGCGGTCGGCGGCGGTTGATAGGAGGAGACTGGCGTTTGCGGGGTCAGCCGTGATTGCGCCGGGGTAGCCGGTTGAACTGGGCGCCCGGGCGAAGGTGTCGCCGGAGCACCATAGACCGGTCGTGGCGCAGAGGGCGTCACAGTTGGGCCCGAGACCGGTTGTGGGGATGAGAGTGTGACTGTCTGTCCTGACACCGGCTGCGGCGGGGTCATCGGACGCGTGGCTTCGGGTGGCCGCTTGGTCGGCGGTGTATAGGTAAGCACGCGACCAGAGGAGATACTGGCCGGCTGCACTGGTTGCTGCGGAGTGAGCGGGCGGTCAATGCCCTTGCCGGCAGGCTGTGTCGGCATACCCAAACTACGGGAGGTCAAGGGGGTTGAGCTTTGCGGGCGGTTCAAGACCGGCAAGTCCGCACCTTTGGGCGACTCGTAGCGTTGCAGCGCGGTAGTCGGGGCGCTCTGCCGGGTGGATGTGGATGGCGTGTTGCGGACCAGGTCTGGTTGCAAGTTCGCCGGTGCCTGATCGCGTTTCATCTGACTGTTTGATGGACGGCCCGCAGGCGTGGTGGAAGAGATGGCAACCTTGGACGGTTCCTGGTTCAGGCGTGCGGCTCCCGGGCCGCTGGGCCGATACACGGCGAGGGTATTGCCGGAGCGCACGAGGCGGTCTGGTTGCACACCACTACGTTGCGCGGCAGGCATATCCATCACACTGACCTTCTGCACTTCTGTGCGGCTGGCTTTGGCGACCTGCGTCACCTGGGCCCCGCCCTGGCTGATCACCACGTTGTTATTGTTCCCTTGCACGATGATGTTGTTCACCGTGGTCTGGTTGTAAACGCGCGTCACTTGGGAGCGGGGCAGGCAGTAGTTGTAAGGGTTACGGGAGTAGAAGTGATCATACCCGACAAAGGTGTAATCATGCACACCCAGACCGAACTCAAAACTGATGCCGACATGGCGGTCATAGTAGGCGAGACCGAAGCCATGGCGGTAACGGGCTGCCGGGGGCAGGGGTGCCCAGCCGCAATAGCTGGAAGAAGTTCTCCAACTCACCCACGCCGGACCCCAAACGCGATCCGGTGTCCAGCACCAGCCGCGACGCGGGTGATTGAACCAGCGGCCATAATGGAACGGAGCCCAGCCCCAAGAGTAATCCGACTGCCAGTACCAACCGTAGTCCGTGTGGAGCCAGCGTCCGGCTTGCAGATAAGGCTGCCAGCCGGAATAGGTCACCGCCACCGTAGGCTGCCAGCACCAGCCATAGCCGGACACTTCCACCCAGGAACCATAAGGGGCCAGCGAGGAATAGAAGTAACGGACTTCCTCCGGTGCCTGTTGGATCACGATGGGTTGCTGGATGACTACCGGTTGTTGCTGCACCACCACGGTTTGCTGTTCCACATAGGCCGGACCGGGATTGGTGGAGACTAGCGGGGTGAGCACTGGACCAGCGGTGGCTTCTTGAGTCGCCACGGCGGGCACGGCCGGGATGTTCAAGGGCTCGGTGGGGGTGTTCTTCGGTTCGGCAGTGAGCGTTTCCGGCTTGGGCGAGCGTTTGATGATCTCGGCGACAACGGCATCTGAGACGCCGAGGTCATGCAGGTAGATGATCTCTTCCGTCGTCGGGTTGTAAGCAAAGGTCGAGCGGGCGATGTAGGCGAGCAAGACATCCTCACCCACCTTGGCTTGGGCCAAGCGGACGATCTCGGCGAGGCCGGGGGAAAGATTCGGGATGACGGGGGCGAGCTGTTGCTTCACCTCGCCGGTGGCGTTATCCGGGTTGGCGATGGCCGAGGCGGAAGCGCCACTGATCTCGCCTTTGTCTACTTTCTCTTCTTCCGTATTCACCAAGGGAACCTGCACGGTCTCGGCGGCTTCAGGACAACCCGCCACCACTGCGAGAGCAAGGCCGAGCACGCCAGTCCGGGCCAGGTGTAAAATCCTCTTTTTCATAAGCTTTTCAGGTTGC
>CAZRGY010000147.1:0-7837 GCA_964599715.1 uncultured Verrucomicrobiota bacterium
GGCCTGTCTGCGCGGCGGCAAACTGCGGCACTTCTTTTGGCCGGCCCCCATCCGCCTCTTCAAGTGGTTGCGGCGGGATGATAAATTCAGCGGCATCCAACAGAACGTCTTGGACTATCTCGCCAGTTTAAGATTGGGTTATTATTTCAAGCTAGGCGGGTTTGGTTTTTTAGGTGGCCTCATCTGGTTGGTGGTGCCGGTAAGCATCTTGATCCTCGCCTCACGTCTTCCTGCCGGTATAGCTGCATTGCTCAGTCTGCTAGGTGGTGGATTATTGCTACTAGTCACCATGTACCTGCCTTTTATCCAAGCATACTACGCGACTGAGAACCGCTTTGGGGCGATGTTTGAATTAAAGAAAGTCCGGCAGTTGTTCGGGCAAGCCCCGCTTGCCTTCTGGACCGCCTTGTTCATCACCGTGCTCTTTTCCGTTCCCCTTTATCTCCTAAAGATTGAGTTCCCACCCAAAGAGATCGCCTGGCTACCCAGCCTGCTGTTCGTGGTGTTCATCTTTCCTGCCCGGCTATTGAGCGGATGGGCCATCGGCCGGGCGTTGCGACACGAAGAACGGCGGCACTTCTTCTTCCGTTGGCTGGGACGATTGGGCGCTTTGCCCGTCGCCTTCTTTTACGTGCTCGCAGTTTATCTCACCCAATACCTGTCTTGGAACGGTGTGTTCAGTCTTATCGAGCAACACGCATTCCTGGTGCCCGCCCCCATGCTCAGCATGTGATGAGGTCACTTGTCGATCCGCACGCCGAAATCTTTCATATCCCCCAACTGGCTTCGCGAACTCCCCTGCAAGGGGTTGCCTTTGAGATAAAGATTGATGAACGGTGAAAACCGCTTTTCCCCTTCAAAATCCTGCTTGGCCATAAGGTATAGTGGCGTCAGGTCCCGGATCTCGTTCTCTTCCAAGAACAGATAATAGAGCCCGTTAAGTCCCATCAAAGGTGTCAGATCAGTTATCTTGTTCTTGCTGAGTGAAAGCGAGGAAAGGCGTTTGAGTCCATTGATACCAGCGATGCTGCTGATATTGTTTTGATCCAGATAAAGCGTTGTCAGCTGAGGCAATCTCAGCAGCGGAGAGATGTCACTCACTTGATTTTCGGATAGATACACCGAGGCCAGGTTGGTGAGTCCGTTCAATGGCTTGATATCACTCACCTTGTTGCCGGTCAGTTCAATATATTGCAGGGCGGAAATCGTCGCCAAGGGCGCGATGTCACGTATCTGGTTGCCTGACAAATCCAGCAACTGGATCTTTGCCAGCCCTTTGAGCGGAGTGATGTCAGATATCTGGTTGTCTCCTAATTCGAGCGAAGCCAACTGCTTGCAATGCTCCAGTCCGCTCAGATCTTTGATCCCCGCCCCCTTGGCCTTGATGACCGAAAGTGTGCTCACATCCGCCGCTGTGATGGGCTGGGTCGTATTGCGCTTCGCAAAGACATACTGTCGGACGGCTTCCTCCAGTTTTTTATCTTTGAAGATGGATGATTCAGCTGGCTTGGCTTCCGGCTTCGCTTGCGCAAACAACGAGAGCACCGGAAGCATTGTCACCGCCAGCGACAACGTTAACAGGGGCACCAGTGGCTTGTTCATGACTTGAATACTTGGTTCAAGTAAAACGACAAGCCTCCGGCGGCTATTGTTCAAAAAATATTGGATCAGGGATTCAGCACGATCTTGCCGCCTAAAGCTCCGGACTTCTGCACTGTGCTTTCCTCCTGCAAACGATGAGCCTCAGCCGTCTGTGATAACGGCATCACCCGGTCGATGCGTGCCTGTAACTTACCCTCTTCCAGCCAGCGGTTGATATCCGTGGCGCACTGGCGCTGTTCTTCCGGATGAGCGGCGAACATGACGAAGCCATGCAGTGAACATCCTTTGACGTAAAAAGGCCCCACAGGAAATGGAGGTCGTGCTTCACGGCCGGCCATGAGGATCATACGACCGCGTGAGGCCAGATTGTTTACCGCCAGATCAAAATCCGGCTCCCGCAGGGTTTCCCACCATACCTGCACTCCTGCAGGCGCCAGCTTCTTCAACTCATCCTCCAGTTTCTGAGTGCGATACTGGATGACATGATCCGCGCCCAAATCACCGGCCAGTCCCGCTTTCTCCGGACTGCCGGCAGTCGTGATGACCCGTGCGCCCACGGCTTTAGCCATCTGCACCACCATGGAACCAACACCGCCCGTGCCGCCACGGATGAAAATCGTTTCACCAACTTGCAGCTTGGCTTCGCGGAACAAACCCAAATGCGCCGTGATGCCCACCAATGCCACAGCAGCGGCATCTTCATCACTGACATCATCCGGTGTGGGATAGAGCCAAGTCTCATCCACTACGACCTGTTCCGCAAAGGTGCCTTGCCGCCCTAAGACCCCTTGATTACTGCCCCAGACACGCTGCCCCAACTTGAGTCGTTTAACATCGGGTCCCACCGCTTGGACAACGCCTGCCACATCGCAGCCAACGATGAATGGAACGGGCAGATTGAACTGCACCAAGCCAGCGCGGATGTAGGTATCAATGGGATTCACGGCAACCGCGCCGACTTTGATACGCACTTGCGAGCCAATCGGCTCCGGCACTGGCAGGTCACCATAAGTTATTTTTGCAGCTGGACCCGTTTCTTGGATGAAGGCGGCTTTCATTGTGGAATTTCCTAGTCCGCTGAGATTAACGCGGGTTACGGCATAGAGCAAGCGAGCGACCTAAGATTTGTCAGGAAGCAAACCTGTGCTAGTTTCGTGGCCATTGAAAAGGGTCATTCATTGGTTCCGTCGGGATTTGCGTGTCACTGACAATACCGCATTATACGAAGCGGCGCGTCAGGCCGAAATGGTCATCCCTATCTTCATCCTCGAAGACGCTTTCAAGACCGGACCCGATGTAGGCGCCGCCCGGGCCGCCTTCCTGTTGCACTCGCTGGATTCGCTGCAAAAGAACTTAAACCATCTGGGTTACCCGCTCATAATCCGGAACGGAAAATCGACTGAGTTGATACCGCAACTGGCTCGCGAGTTGAAAGCTGAGGCCGTCTTCTGCAACGCCCGGTATGAGCCATACACCGAAGCACGCGATCAGAAAATCGCTGACGAACTGCAAACGTTTAGTGTCCCGCTGCGAGTTTTCAAAGACGCCGTCGTCTGGGAGCGCAAAGAAATCCTGACGAAGACCGGCAATCCCTACACGGTCTTCACGCCGTATTCAAAAGCGTGGAAAGCGTTGCCCGTCCCGGCTCCGAAACCCAAGTTAAAGCCGACCACGCAAAAATTCCCCACGATAACCAGCGATCCGCTGCTGCTCGATCCGGGAAAACTCGGCTTCCCGCTTCAGCAAACTATTCCGGCGACTGGTGAGCGAGCGGCATCTGAACGGTTGAAGCTTTTCCTCAACGAGCACGTCTACCATTACGCTGAACAACGCAATTACCCGGCGGTGGATGGCACCTCGCAACTATCCCCTCACCTCCGCTGCGGCGCTATCGGTATCCGCACCATTCTTTCCGAATTGGAGAAAAGACGGGCTGGTGCAAACGCAGCCGAGTTGAAGAACTGTGACGTCTTCCAAAGCGAACTCATCTGGCGCGAGTTCTACAACCAGATCCTGGCGAACTTCCCTCATGTAAGCAAAGGGGCATTTCGCCCGGAGTACGATCGCTTGGAATGGAGCGATGATGAATCGCACTTCCAAGCCTGGTGCGCCGGCATGACGGGTTTCCCCATCGTAGATGCCGCCATGCGCTGCCTAAATGCCACGGGGAACATGCATAACCGGCTGCGCATGATCGTGGCGATGTTTCTGACTAAGGACCTGCTCATCAGCTGGCAGCGAGGCGAGCGCTACTTCATGCAGCAATTGGTCGATGGAGACAAGGCTGCCAATAATGGAGGTTGGCAATGGAGCGCGGGAACCGGCACAGATGCGGCCCCTTACTTCCGCATCTTCAACCCCGTGTCACAGGGCGAGAAATTTGATGTGAACGGGGATTTTGTACGGCAATGGGTGCCGGAATTGAAAAACCTTCCCAGGGCAGTCATCCACCAACCATGGGAATATCCCCTCTTTGCTCAAACTGGATACGTGAAACGTATCATCGACCACCGTGAACAGCGCGAGAAATGTCTCGCGATGTTCAAGGCGGTGAAAAACTGACTTACAGCTCGAAGTCGAACGCCAACACGGATTCCACGTTCGTCGCCAACAAGACCTTGATCTTCTCGTGTTCCGGATGGGTCAGATAGGCGTCGCGCGAAGCGGCGTCCGTCAGCGTCATAATGAATCCGTGGGTGAAACCCTGCGCCAACCCTTCGGGGCTGCAGTCCACACCGGAAACATAATCTTCGATCCCCGGAATCTCTTCCGTGGCATTCAGAATCTGATCGAAGACGTCATCAATCTGATCTTCGGTCACTTCCGCCTTAAACTTGAACAAAGCAATGTGCTTAACCTTTGACATATATCCTGCTGATTTGCTGGGCGCAGTTTGCGGACTAATGGGACCGAGGTAAAGCTTTCAGGATAAAAAGTTTTCCTGTTTCACTTCACTTGGCCGCCAGCGCCGCCGCCACTTCCTTGGTGATCTCTTCCCCGTCCGGCTCCATATCTGGATCAAAACGTTTTAACACCTTCCCGTCCTTGCCGATAAGAAACTTGGCAAAGTTCCATCCGACCTCGCCCGGAAACGGTGATGCCTTACCTGTCAACTTTTCATACAAGTCGTGCTTTCCCTCGCCCGCCACCTTGATTTTCGAGAACATCGGAAACGTCACCTGGTAGCGTGAGTTGCAGAACTGCTTGATCTCCTTTTCCGTGCCCGGTTCCTGCCCTCCAAAGTCGTTGCAGGGGAAGCCCAAGACCGTAAACCCTTGATCCTTGTATTTCTTATACAAGCCCTCCAGCCCGGCATACTGCCCGGTCAAGCCGCATTCAGACGCCACGTTCACCACCAAGATTACCTTGCCCTTATACTCGCCGAGCGTGTGTTCCTTGCCATCGATGTCCTTTACTTTGACATCATAGAGCGAGGGTTCTGCACTCCAGCTTGCATTCGCCAGCGTCATCGTCATCAGGAAGATTGCCAGCCAAGGTTTCACAGGCTTACTTGAACTCCTCGAAGAAGAACTTCACGTCCGCTTCGGCCTTCAATTTCTGGTAGTAATCCGGGATCTGCTTCTGCACTTCCTGGGCTTGCAGAGCGTCCTTGATCCGCGGCGCCGCCTCACTGAAAGGGATAGTCTTCGGCGCGATCTTCTCCAGCACCTTGATGATGTGATAGCCGTATTGTGACGTCACCACATCGCTGATCTGTCCCGGCAACAAGGTGAACGCCACCGCTTCAAACTCCGGCACCATCTTGCCACGTGCGAAAGTATATTCTCCCCCGCTCGCCTTGGATCCGATGTCCTCGGAGAACTCCTTTGCCAAGGCACCGAAATCTTCTCCGGCTTTGGCCCGCACCAGCAACTGGTCGATCTTGGCCCGCTTCTCCTTCTTTTTCTCTTCGGATATTTCCTGGCGCGTTGCCGAGTCCAGGGTCACTAAAAGGATATGAGCAGCGCGCACCATCTCCGGCTGATCAAAGGCTTTGGCATTCTCATCATAATATTTCTTTGCGGCGTCATCCGCGATCGTGATCTTGGAGGCGACCTCACGGTCCACCACTTTGCGTATGATGGCCTCCTCTTCAGCCCGTTCGATGAACTTCTCCAGCTTCATCCCGTTCGCTTCCAGGCGACGCTTGAAGGCCTCCTCAGACGGCATCCGCTTTTGCACATCTTCCACGAACTTGGCCGCGATGGTCTTCGCCTCCGCTTTCTCATCAGCCGTGGCCCGTGCCAAGATGAGCTGGGCCATCACCAGACGCTCCACCAAGTTTGTTTGCAACCGGGCACGCTCCGCCTCTGGAAACACTTGCCCTTGGGCCGCCAGCGAGGCACGCAGCGCGAGAATCGCATCATCCACCGCGCTTTGCTTGATCTCCACGCCCTTGCCCTTCGCCACCACCTTGTCTTCGAACAAGCTGTCAGCCGCAAGCGTGCTCTGTGCGCACACGATGACCGCCAAGATCGCGGCCAGTGCCATACCGATTTCTTTCGTCCAATTCTTCACAAGTTCACCACTTTCACATTCGAGATATCCGGGTCCTTCTCCAGGTCCGCCAGCAATTCTTGCGGCGGCAGGCTGTCCAGGCTCAAGACCGTCAACGCCTGACCACCGATGGTATCGCGCCCGAGGCTCATATTGGCAATATTAACCTTATGCTTGCCCAGCAGCGTGCCCACATGCCCCACGATGCCCGGTCGGTCATTGTTGTTCAGCAACATCAACACCCCGTTCGGCACGATCTCCACCGTCTGGCTGAAGAGCCGCACAATGCGTGGATTGTTCGGCGAACCGAAGAACGTCCCGCCAGCCGAGACCACCTTGGTCTCGCCATGGAACGCCTGCACGTGCAACCACTCGTTGAACGTCACGGGCTCGTTCGAGCGCTTCTCTTCCACACACAGCCCCAACGTAGAAGCGACACTGCGCACATTGATATTGTTCAAATCCTTCACCGAGTTACGGCTCAGAAAACCTTGCAGCACCGCGCGAGTCACCGGGTCGATGTTCGGCAATTCCTGCGCCTTGCCCCCGTAAGTGATGTGCAGGCGGTCGATCTGCTCGGTGGTCAATTGAGAAATGAGCTTCCCAAGCTTCTCACCGAGATTCAGATACGGCTTCACCTGCTCATACGTCTTCGCGTCGAGATACGGCATGTTCACCGCATTGCGCACCTCACCGGTCAGCAGATAGCCCGCGATGACTTCCGCCACCTCGATACCGCACTTCTCCTGCGCCTCTTTCGTGCTCGCGCCCAAGTGCGGCGTCATGATCACGCCCGCATGCTTGCGGAAAGGATGCTCAGCCCCCAAAGGCTCTTCCACGAACACATCCAGGCCTGCACCAGCCACCTTGCCCGAGTCCAAAGCCGCCAGCAGATCTTCCTCCACGATGATCTCCCCGCGCGCGCAATTCACGATGCGCACATTCGGCTTCATCTTCGCAAAGGCATTCGCGTTCAACATCCCCTTGGTCTGCTCCGTCACCGGCATATGCACCGTGATGAAATCAGCAACTCCATAGACCTCATCCAAGTCAGCCGCCACCGATACACCCATCGCCTTCGCGCGGACTTCAGTCAGGAACGGATCATACGCCACCACCTTCATGCCGAAGGCAAGCGCGCGCTTGGCCACCTCACCGCCGATACGACCCATGCCCAAAACACCCAAGGTCTTGCCGAACAGCTCCACGCCTTGGAACGCCTTGCGATCCCACTTGCCCGCCACCATCGTCCCATGCGCCTGCGGCACCTTGCGGGCGAGATTCAGGATCATCGCGAAAGTCAGTTCCGCCGTCGTCAGCGTATTACCACCCGGCGTGTTCATTACGATCACACCCTTGGTCGTAGCATACTCCACATCCACATTATCCACGCCCACCCCCGCGCGACCCACCACCTTCAGCTTCACCGCTGCATCCAGCACCGTCTTGGAAATCTTAGTCTCCGACCGCACCACGATCGCATCCACATCCGCCACGACGGGAAGCAGTTCCGCTTCCGGAAGGCGTTTATCCAGCACCACCACATCGAACTCCGGGCGCTCCTTGAAGAGCGCGATACCTTTTGGCGAAATCGGGTCACAAATCAAAATCTTCATAAAACAGAAAGCGGACTGTAGGCACCCCCTCCGGTCAGGTCAAATCTCAACCTGCTGGATTTTTCGGCGTGAAAAATCGTCCTGAACCCCGTGCCGACAGGTCGGGGCGTTCTCGTCGTCGT
>CAZRGY010000147.1:7847-9149 GCA_964599715.1 uncultured Verrucomicrobiota bacterium
GTCGCAGACCGCCTCGAGGGGCTGAGGACGCAGGCTGGGTGACCACGGCCGCCAGGACAGTGGGCGGACGTCCGGATCGGCCCTGGGGCACCCCGCCGCCGTGCCTACGGTGAATGGATACAGACCCCGTACCGGGAGGTCGGGGCGTCGTCGTCCTAGACATAATTTCCCTTTCGATTCTCAACCCCTCTCGTAGCGCCCGCGTCTCGCAGGCCGTACCGCAGGCGTCCCGCCTGCTCACCCTTTCGATGTTGGAACTGGTGGCCACTGGTGCAACCAGTGTTTCCCGATCCGCTCCCTTCTTCCCTCTCGGGAGGCCGAACCTCGGCTTCTTCATTCCCAATTTCATTTTCATGCCCCCACTCTAAATCAGTAGGTATGACATCCGCTGTCATACCTCCCATTTTCCTGAAAATACTTTTAGCCACACAAGCACTTATCCCACAGCAAGTTACACCATAAAACGCCTCTCAACTGAAAAAACTACTGAAAAAAATCTGCCTCCCAGAAGAAAACCACTCCCCTTCAGCAACTACATCGGCCCGCGACGTTAGAAATCCACTTCCAGCCACCAGCCAGCCAACCACCCCGTGCCGTTAGGCACGAAAGATTCATAGCAGCGGCTTTCAAGCCGCTGTTTGCCTGTATTGAAAGCCCCGTCGCATCGCGAAGGAAGAATCCATCACCTAACCGTCGCTCACGCTATTGGATTACCCTACTATCCTTTTTCGCTTGTACATGGGCCCGCAGCATTTCGCGCACACTTTGGTTGTCAGACAATTCAAGCGGGATGCTACCTTTGTCCCCTTTTATACTATCGATTGGATACATACGAGCAGATGCATCCGCACCATGCGCTAAAAGTAACTTGACCACTTCAATGCTGTTTACCTGTGCGGCTCGGTGTAGAGCAGTACACCCAACATCGTCTACCGCAGCAACATCGGCTCCATGCTTAAGAATGACCTCTGTAAGAGCTGCATTCCCTTTATTTGCCGCCCAATGCAGCGGTGTCGTTCTATTGACCTGATCCACTGAATTCACATCGACACCAGCTTTAATAAGCATTTTGACAAGCTCTACTTGACTCGAACCTTGAGTTTCAGACACCGCCACCAGCGTTAGCATGGATTGCCCCCAGCGATCTCGTTGTTTTGGATTAACTCCAGCATCAAGAAAAACTCGGGCTGCATTGATGCTTCCATTCCGAAGAGCAAACTGAAAAGGAGTGCCAAGCCAAGTCCCATCCAAAGCTCCTCCTGATTTCTTCCATGACACTTCTGCATCTGCTAAAATATCCGC
>CAZRGY010000148.1:0-9125 GCA_964599715.1 uncultured Verrucomicrobiota bacterium
CATCCACGTGGTGGAGCGGGCCATGCGCCGCGCGCCGGATGAACCGCAGCGCAGCGCCACAGAGATCGCCGCCGAGGAGATGGACAAGCTGGTGACGGAGTGGTTCTCCCAGGTGTTGCAGGAAAAGCCGACGAATGTGGATCAGCAGCTCTCCACGCGGGGACGGCTGGCATTGCTGCTCGCGGACATGCCGGGCAAGTGGCAGGACCAGTTCCTGCGCCCAGCCCCGTGGCCGGAAGAGTTCGTTACGGCGATGCGCGAGGCGTATCTGCAGGCCGGACCGGATTTCCAATTGTCCAAGATGACGCCGCGCCCATTAGATCTGGGACCGATCGCCACGTTGGGGAGCTTCAGCCGGCTTCCGTATTTCAAGATGATCTCGGTATGGGTCCTCTTCTGGATCACCCTCGTCGTCATCTTCGTGCTGACCCATTAAGTTTCAGTTTTCCGACCGGGAAAAACCGCTTTCCCAAATGATGAGCAACGCCAACAAATCTCCCGAACCGACGATCATCGCCCAGCCAAAGGTGCGGCGCGGGCATCGCGTGTTCCTTTTTTATTCCTCGGCGGTGCTGCTGACAGGCTGCGTGACGTGGCTGTTCGCGGATCTGATGTGGCGGACGGGCTGGACGGTCTCCAAGTCCATTTTGCTGCTGCTCTTCACCATCCTGTTCTTGTTGTGTTGCATCGGGTGCATGAATGCCATCTTCGGTTTCTTCATCCGGCTCATCGGGGACAAGAACCGGCTGACGCAACTGCGTGACTACCGCTCGCATGACATCAAGGGCATCAGCACGGCGATCGTGTTCCCGATCTACAATGAGGATGTGGCGCGGGTGTATGAGCGGCTCCGGGCGGCGTATCGTTCTCTCCAAAAGGCCGGTGAGATCGAGCACTTCGATTTCTACATCTTGAGCGATTCCACGAGCCCGGACAAATGGGTGGAAGAGGAGAAGCGCTGGCTGGATCTGGCACGCGAGCTCGAGGCCATCGGCAAGATCTATTACCGTCGCCGGGTAAACAATGAGGGCAAGAAGAGCGGGAATATCCATGACTTCCTCACGAACTGGGGGCGGCGCTACCGCTACTTCATCGTGTTCGATGCGGACAGCATCATGCGCGGGGCGACGATCCTGGATCTGGTGCGCCTGATGGAAGTGAATCCGGAGGTGGGGCTGATCCAGACGGTGCCGGCACTGGTGAACGGGGAATCTTTATTCGGTCGCATCCAGCAGTTCGCGAACCGGCTTTATGCTCCTATCTTCATCTCGGGCTTGAATTACTGGTCGCAGAGTTTCGGCAATTACTGGGGGCATAACGCCATCATCCGCACGGAGCCGTTCATCCAATATTGCGACCTGCCGCAATTGCCGGGCCGCAAACCGTTCGGGGGACAGATCCTGAGCCATGACTTCGTGGAAGCAGCGTTGATGCTGAAGGAGAACTGGCAGGTATGGTTCGCGTATGATCTGGAGGGCAGTTTCGAAGAAGCGCCACAGGACATGATCGAGAACGCGCAACGTGACCGGCGCTGGTGCCAGGGCAATATGCAGCATGCGCTGGTGGTGGGCGCGAAGGGGTTGCGCGGGGTGAGCCGCATCCATCTGTTGATGGGGATCTTCGGTTATCTCTCGAGTCCGCTCTGGCTGCTGTTCCTGCTGATGTTCAACTGGATCTTGTGGGCACGGGAAAGCTCGGGGCTCTCGGATATCACGGTGCATGCCTTCACGCCGTTCTTGCAATTGAGCGGGATGCAGCATGCATTCTTCATCTTCGTGGTCTGCATGGTGGTCATCTTCCTGCCGAAGGTGCTGGCACTCATCGATCTGGCGCGGGATGCGCAGCGCAAGCTGGCGTTCGGCGGGATGCGCCATGCGGTGGCGAGTGCCGTGGCGGAGACGTTGTTCTCCTCGCTGCAAGCCCCGCTGCAAATGCTGTGGCATTCCAAGTTCGTGGTGACGATCCTGTGCGGCATGGGGGTGAATTGGGGGACGCAGAATCGCGGCTCAGACGGTATCTCATGGTGGCATGCGTTGCGGAATCATTGGGGACACACGGCGATCGGACTGGGCTGGGGCTACGCAGTATGGCGGTTGGATGAACCGACGTTCTGGTGGTTCGCACCGGTGGTGGCGGGCATGGTGCTGGCGATCCCATTGAGTGTGTTCACAAGCCGCGCGAGCTGGGGTGATCGGGCACGCAAGGCCGGTCTCTTCCTGACGCCCGAAGAGCTGTTGCCGCCGCCAGAGATCAAGCGCCTGCGGGAACGGATGAAGGCCATGGATGAAGCGGGGGAGGGGGAACCTTTCGCACCGGGCACCGGTATCGCCGAGGCGGTACTGGACCCGTATGTGAATGCCATCCACGTATCGCTCCAGCGGGAGAAGTGGCTGAACCCGGCGTACGCGGAGGCGCTGGCGCAGATGGGTGTGGCGCGACCCGAGGTGCGGGAGTATGGCGAGAAGCTTTTGACGGAAGGCCCGGAGGCGTTGAAACCGGCCGAGCGCATGCTCATCATGGCGGATTCGCGGGTGATGTCGTGGCTGCATCATCAGGTGTGGCAACGACCGAACGAATCGCTGGCGCCCTGGTGGCAGCAGGCGATCCGGAAGTATGCACGGAATTGAGGGGAGTAAACCGCGGAATACACAAAATACGCGGACGGGAAAGCGGCATTGAATCAGGCAAGGGCAGCGTTGCCACACCTTGGGTTTCAGGTGTGCTCCGGTGGGGCGGGACATTCCGCGGAGCGTATCCGGACACTGTCCCCCGAAAAAGAAAAGCCACCGGGCAAACGAGTGGTGTATCCTGGCGGATAACGAATCTCCAGTGGCTATGTGAAACGGTTGCAGCCAAGTCACGACCCTCGACTGCCGGCAAGATGCCGGCAGCACATTGGGGGCAGTGCGCGGATGCGCCCCATTCCGCGCGCCGGGCGCTTTACCTCTTCTCAGCCAGCCCGCGGCTTGCTAGCTTCCGAGCATGATTCTGAAGAAGGGCGAGAAAATCCATGTCATCCACCGGCGGCATTTTGAGACCGAGGCGCGCCGACATTTCGTCGGCACGGTGGAGTATTACGAGAACGGCCTGGCCCGGGTGAGCGGCCATGTGTTCGCCGTGGACAAATCCAAGTATGCTTTTGTGCGCCGGCCGGAATTGCGCACGCGGATCATCTCCCTGAGCAGTGGTGATCTGCTGGTGAACATCATCCCGGCCGAGGTGGATCTGGCCAAGGTGCATTACAAGGTGGAGAACAAAGTCACGCGCGTCACGGATGGCGCGGACTGGCATCTCGATCTCAGCGAGCTGGCCTGGCAATAGGCTGGGCAGACTGGATGTGCCCGTATCCATGAAACCCGGCATCATCATCCGCAAGCAGGCTGCGGAGGCAACCGCCATCCATGAAGAGTGGGGTTCGCTGCAATGGACGGCCACCGAGGAACTGACCGCCACGCCGGGATTAACGCTGGGGCGGGTGGTGTTGAAACCGGGCGCCAGCAATCCGCGTCATAGTCATCCGAATTGCGACGAGGTGCTCTATGTACTGAAGGGGCGTTTGCAGCATGAGACGGGTGGCGAGATCACAATCTTGGAAGCGGGTGATACCTTGGCCATCCCGGCAGGGGTGCCGCATCAGGCGGTGAACATCGGTACGGAGGAGGCGGATACGCTGGTGGCGTATTCATCCGGCCAGCGGGAATTCAAATTGGAGCCACCAAAAGAAAACGTCTGACCTTTTCGGATCAGACGTTTCTCAAATTAGCCCGGCCGGCGGTGATGGAGTGGGGAGGGATGGGGATTACTCCATCACCGCCGGTACGGGTTCTCCCTGACGTCAATAAGCCGCCCATCGGAGATTTGATGGGCTGCTATGAACATAAATGGATGCGAATAGCGGAAGGACGTAACCTCAAGAGGCTGGCGGGAACTGGTTACGTATTGGTGCTTCATGCGTTGTTCCGCTAAATTGTGGACGCACGTGCAGATTGGCGAACACGCAAGAGCAGAACAACGGAAACTACTTATCTAATAGCGACATTGCTTATCTAATAGCGACATTTTCGCCATCAGGGCAGTTCCATCCTTTGATGCAGCTTGATGAACTGGGAGGGGGTCATCCCGGCATGTTCTTTGAAATGACGGGCAAAATGGGAGGCTTGGGCGTAGCCGAGTTTGAAGGCGACTTCCTTGATGGTGTCCAGTTCGCGCAAGAGGGATTGGGCGCGGATCATCCGTTGCTCATCCAGCCATTGTTGGGGTGTGCAGCCCAAGACATCCTGGGCGTGGCGCTCCAATTGGCGCGCGGTGATGCCACAAAGTGCCGCCATGGTGGCGGAGCTGTATTTGGCATCATGAGCCAAGCGCAGCCATGATCTTTTGTTTTTCAGCGACAGCCGCTTGTTGGACTTCTTCATATGCTCCCCAAGCACGGTTAATCAGTCTCAAACAAATACTTAATAATGAAGCTCTTGCAAAGCAAGCGTGCAATACCAACCGGGGACTGTGCTGGCGGGCGGCAAATAACGGAACGGGAAGGAGGATTCGTGCGGGTAGCTGCGTTTCTGCACTCGCCTAACAGGTTACTGAGTGGTAGTAGTCGGCAATCATGAATCCCACGCCTTCACTGCTCACTCGCCGCCAAGCATTTTGCGCCATCTTAGCGGCTACCTTCTCGCTCGGGTTGCTGGGACAAAGCCGGCTGGACGCGGCGGAGAAGGATATCTTGGCCCAAGAGAATCTGGTGGCGTGGTGCATCGTGCCGTTTGATGCGAAGAAGCGGGATTCGGAACAGCGTGCCGAGATGCTGGATAGGCTCAAAATCAAGCGTATGGCCTATGACTATCGCGCACAGCATGTGCCGACCTTCGATACGGAGGTGGAGACGATGCAAAAGCACGGGATAGAGGTGACGGCCTGGTGGTTCCCGGGCAGCTTGAACGAGGAGGCGAAGAAAATCCTCGGGGTCATCGAGCGGCACAAGATCACGCCACAGCTCTGGATCACGGGCGGCGGCGCGCCGACGAAGAATGAGGAGGAGCAGCGGCAACGGGTAATGGCCGAGGCGAAACGCATCCGCCCGATCGCCGAAGCGGCGGCAAAGCTGGGTTGCAAGGTGGCGCTATACAATCACGGGAACTGGTTCGGGGAGCCGGAGAATCAGGTGGCCATCATCAAGGAGCTGAACCTGCCGAATGTGGGCATCGTTTACAATTTTCACCATGGGCATGAGCATATCGCGCGGTTTCCCGATTTGATGAAGTTGATGCAGCCGCATCTGTTCGCGCTGAATCTCAATGGCATGGTGCCGGGCGGGGATAAGGCCGGAAAAAAGATTCTGCCGTTGGGAGAGGGATCGGAGGAGCTCACCATGATCAAGGTGATCAAAGCGAGCGGTTGGCAGGGACCGATCGGTATCCTGGATCACCGGCCGGAGACGGATTCGGAGGAGACGCTGCGCGGCAATCTGGCGGGACTGCAAAAGCTCAAAGCGCAGCTCAAGTGAAACGACGGAGCAGCCAGCTCACGAGCCGGCCGTTCTGGAAAAAGATTTTGGCGACAGGAAAGCCGCTTTAAGCCACAGTGGGACTGAGCAGCGTATGAATCTCTTTGGACAACTTGTCGGGCAGTTCGACCCGGCTCCATTCGCAACCGGAATGGGGCGGGCGGGCAATCCAGCGACGGGTCAATTCCCCTTGGCCAGGCCGCTCGCCAGGCATCTCGCAGGTGATGAAGATCTCCGGGGCGGGCGGACCGGAATAGAAGGGATTGATGAGGGCCACGACATTCATGCGCGCGAGTTGGGCGTTTTCCAACTGCACCTCGTAGGTGAGGGAACTGCCCGAATCCGGCTCGGCCAGCAACCGCCATTTGTCCACTTGAATGATCATAGGTGTGGTGTGGTTACAAGCTGAGTGGGGCAAAACTCGCGGATAATAGCAATTGACTAAAGGTACAAAAAAAACGCGCAACTTCAGTTGCGCGTTTTTTGGCGAAATCGATAGCTTAAAGAGGCACAATTTCAACTAAATAGTAGCCTTGAGATTGTGATGATGAAGTGTCGTAGTAGGTACTATACCCTTCAGAGGCAACGAATGAATTGGTGAGGACCGTCCAGTTCGCATCATTTAAATCATTTTTTCTCAAGATTTTGTAGGTGCGTCCAGGTATGCTGTACCAGTTCACTGTCGGCGTAATGACAAGATTGCTAGCAAAACCTTCGGCTGCATCTATTGGGGACGTCTCTGCGGTATATTCTGTTAGATTATCGCTGCCATCTTTATCGGGATCAGCATCCTGCGCTGAGCCGTTTTTATGTCGGTAGTCGCTGCCAAAATATTCTGTCCGCCAGCTATTTGCTATACTATCAGAGAAATCCTGTGGTGACCAACTGACCAAAGAGTTTATCCCGGACCCGTTATATCCTCCGTAAACTAGCATACTAACTCCAGTCCAAATAGAGGTGTGATGGCGTCTAGCTGAAGGCGCTGAAACAGTTGTCAAGGCAGTCCAAGTGTCAGTCGTGGGATCATACTTACCGCCCGTATTCAGTTGAACAAAACCGGTGCCAGCCCCTCCGAATACAACATAATGCGAGCCAGTCCAGACTGGGTCAAAATGAGCACGCGCTTGAGGTGCTCCGGTAGTGGTCATTAATGTCCAGCTGTCAGTAGTAGGATTGTAACGTGCTCCCGTGTCGAAAAATGTTGAAGATGCGCTTACGCTTCCACCACCCCAGATAATCATTTCTTGGCCCGACCAAACGGCCTTTATGAAACCTCGACCCGAAAATCCAGTCGGCGTTGCGATTGTTCTCCAAGTATCGGTTTGAGGGTTATAAGCCGCACCAGTTATCAAATCCGTGTTATTAAAGCTGCCACCCCAAACAATGAACTCAGTTCCAGTCCAAGCAAACTTTGCATCTATTCTCTGGGAGGGGGCATTTACCGAACTCATTGGCGACCAAGTGTCAGTCACTGGATCATACAATGCGCCGTCATTGTATCCAGCATTTGGAGCAGATCCTCCCCAAATTATCATTTTAGTACCAGTCCAAAATGCAGCAGCTCCCCATCGACCGCTTGGAGCGTTAACCGTAGACGTGGCTTGCCACGTATCATTTTTGGGGCTGTACCGGCCGCCGGTATTCACATACGTGCTGTTGCCTCCACCCCAAACTATCATCTCAGAGCCTGTCCAGACAGCCGAGTGTTGTGACCTGGCGGTTGGGGCGTTCAGGGTGCTCATTGTCGCCCATGAATTGTTGTCTGGAGTAAATATGGCACCAGTATTGAATGTACCAGCGCCTGTACCGCCCCACACAATCATTGAGTCCCCAGTCCATACAGAAGTGTGTATATATCGCGCAGATATGCCTGGCGTGGAACGACTTAACCATTCATCTTGCGCAGCTACATTTTTTGTGAAAAACGCAATTGATATGACTGTGAGGACGAGGCGAAATAAGTTTTTCATGACGCTCCTTTAATTAGTGAATTCTTGGAAAGCGTAACTGCGCGACACAGAATAGCAAGGCGGAACTTTGAAATGAGCACCCACTACTAGAATGAAAGCAACGACACTTGGAACTGTGGCATAGAAATCAATATTTTGCGTCGAAACCTGCAATGACCAGTTGAGTTACTCTTTGTGGATTGAGACGACTACTGAGAGCGTCAATTCACTATTTGGAATACAACAAATCCTTGATAGATTTGAGGAATTTATTCTGCAAAACTAGACGCTCAAAAACGGAAGCAGTCTTCCATCGGGTTAGCCCATTTTTTAGCGCGTTTAACTCATCCTCTGAGCCTCCAAATGCAGTCATCACTCGGTTGAGACTATCCTTTTCGGACGGGAACAACAGCCCCATACCAGATGGAGTTCGCCACAGTATGCCTCCATTCAGCTGAGACTTGCGCTTACACGATTCAAAAGCATCTCTTAAATGCCAGTTGATGACGTCATGGAACAAGTAGACACAACCGTCTTCTGAAAATCGCTCCGCTCCGTCAAAGTCTAGGATAACTTGTGGTGAAATGTGGTAACCATCGATAAAAACAAAATCTGCTTTTCCCGAAAGATGGTTTTGTATGACAGATTCAATGTCTTGAGGGGATGTGGAAATAACCGCCTTTGCCTTTAGGCTATTCTTTTGCGCAAGTGTATTGGTGAGATTTATCCCGAAATAGGGGTCGTTAGAATACGAAGGAAGATCATTTCTGATATTCGAAAGAATATTGGCCAGCAATTTCTGAGCGCTATCTGAGGGCGGAAGGAAGCCACAATCCATTGCGACAACCTCTGCACTTGGCCAAATCAAGGAGCAAAGAAGAGTGCTCCAACCGAATGAGTTTCCAATAATTAAAATTCGCTTCGGAGATATGCATCTGCCAATGAGTTCAAGACATGGAATTTCCTGCCAGCTCAATCCGCCGCCGCCTGTGTTGAGGGGTTTTCCATCTTTTTTAAGATAAGTGAATTGAGCATCACGCCAGTTTTTAAGATGGTAAGGATTCCATCCGGTGTGCACTTCAAAACCTTCACGTTCATATAGTTGCAAAAGCTTTTCTGCAGGTGTCAATTCTTCAGTCACAATCAGAATCAGAACTTATCGGAACTCTTCTTTGCAACAAAATTGTCTTTTACTTACATGGAAATGGAAAAGAACGTCAAACCAGCTTTTCGATTGGGCCCAAAACACGGGTCCGAACTTTGATTTAGGGGCGACGCACCTCTGTACAGTTGTTCGATCTCAGCGATGGCTAGCGATCGGGAATAAACCAAAAATGTCAGTATTGTGCCAGGCCAAGCTCCAGCTGAATTTTGAAATCGCCCTACGCGCCATGAATGTCCTAACTGCGTATCGGCAATGTGGTAATCGAATGAATCAAGTTGTCCGTCAATGAAGATGGTACCCTTAGTGTTCTCATACGTACCAACTACATGATGCCAGCGGCCGTCAGCTATATATTTGTTTCCATAGACAACACCAAAATCATAGCCATTACCCCAAAGAATTTTCCCACTAGAGCCTGCGACTAGATGATAGTTTGCTCTGGCAGGCGTCCCACCATCCGTCCCCCAGTGCAACAACCCCCGATCCCCCGTCCAGCCGCTTGATTTGA
>CAZRGY010000149.1:0-250 GCA_964599715.1 uncultured Verrucomicrobiota bacterium
TGTCTTGCGCATCGCCTTTCAAAATCGCCCCCGCCTCTTCGAACTCGAGATCCGCAAACCCGAAGACCTCTACGCCTGTGTCGTCGAAGTGAACGAGCGACTGGACGCCCAAGGCACCGTGTTGGAGCCAGTGGATGAAGCCCATCTGCGCACCCATCTCCAAGCGCTCAAATCACAGGGTGTCGAATCACTCGCCGTCTGCCTGCTGCACAGCTACCTAGACCCCACGCATGAACGGCGCGTCGGCGCG
>CAZRGY010000149.1:260-9064 GCA_964599715.1 uncultured Verrucomicrobiota bacterium
ACCCGGCCCATGAGCAACGTATCCGCGCCGTGGCCGAGGCGCTGGAGTTCAAGCACATCTCCCTCTCCAGCGAGCTAAGCCCCCTCCCCCGTATCGTGCCCCGCGGCGATACGACCGTGGTGGATGCCTATCTCACCCCCATCCTCCGCGCCTATGTCGCCAGGTTGGAACAGCAACTGCCCGCCGCCCAATGGCGCTTCATGACCAGTGCTGGCAGCCTCGTCACCGGCAGCCGTTTTCAAGGGCGCGATTCCGTCCTTTCCGGTCCGGCCGGCGGCGTAGTGGGCATCGCCCACGTCGCTGAACAGGCCGGCCTAGCGGAAGTCATCGGCTTCGACATGGGCGGCACCAGCACCGATGTCAGCCGCTACGATGGTGAGTATGAACGACGCTATGAGATGGCACTGGAGGACCCGCCAAGCGGCGGTGCCGTGCGCATCGTCGCCCCGATGCTTTCCGTGGAGACCGTCGCCGCCGGTGGCGGCTCCATCTGTTGGTTCGATGGCCAGAAACCGATGGTCGGTCCTCGCTCGGCTGGCGCTTCACCTGGACCGGCCTGTTACGGTCGCGGCGGCCCGCTGAGCATCACGGACATCAATCTCTTTCTCGGCCACATCGTCACCGATCATTTCCCGTTCCCGCTTGATGAAGCCGCCGTTCTCCGGCGTCTCGATGAACTCATCACCCAGATTGCTGACCTAACCGGCAAGACATACACCCGCGAAGAATTGGCGGAAGGCTACGCCCGCATCGCGAACGCCAACATGGCCGCGCCCATTAAGCGCATCAGCACCGCACGCGGTTACGATGTGCGTCGCTATGCCCTGGTGAGCTTCGGTGGTGCAGGCAGCCAGCACGCGTGCGCCATCGCGCGGGAACTGGGCATGCGACAGGTGATCTGCAGTCCGTTTGCCGGTGTGCTCAGCGCGCTCGGCATGGGCCACGCCCGCATGACCCGCTTCTGCGAACGCGCCATCGGCCAACCGCTGGAACAGATTGTAGCTGGCAACGTCCTATCCCATCTCTTCAACGAACTGGCCAAGCAAGGCCGAACGGAACTCCAAACCGAAGGTGTCAGCTTGCAAAAGATTGGCGTCCCCAAGCGCCTGCTCGATTTGCGCTACACCGGACAAGACACGCGCCTGACCATCACCGAACCTACAGACGGCGATTGGCGGCAGGCGTTTGAAACCGCGCACCAACAGCTCTACGGTTTCACCTTCCCGAAACGCGCCATCGAAGCCTACGCCGCCCGCATCGAGATCGGCGAACAAGTCCCACCTCGCACCGAGATTCATCAGGAACTCACCCCGCGCACACCGCAGCCAGTGCGCATCACGGAAAGCGGTTTCAACGGCCAGCTCATGGCCACCGGCGTGTATCATCGTGAGCAACTGCAACCCGGCGATCACATCTCCGGCCCGGCCATCATCGCCGAGGCCATCGCCACGATCGTTGTCGAACCCGGCTGGCGCGCCGAGATCACCGCGCACGATAATATCCTCCTCCACTGGCAGGGCACCAACCCTGTCGGAGAAACTGCGACCGCAGACGCAAGCGATCACACCATAGCCGACCCAGTCGAACTTGAGCTCTTTAACAACGCCTTCGCCAGCATCGCCGCCCAGATGGGAGCCACGCTGGAGCGCACCGCCCTTTCCACCAATGTGAAGGAGCGTTTGGACTTTTCTTGCGCCATCTTCACCCCGGAAGGCGAACTGGTCGTGAACGCACCGCACATCCCTGTGCACCTGGGTGCGATGAGCGAATGCGTGAAGTGCCTGTGCGCCGAGTTCCCCGAATTGCAGCACGGCGATGTGCTGGTGACGAACGATCCCTATCGCGGCGGCAGTCATCTGCCAGATGTCACCGTCGTGACTCCCGTATTCGTAAGCGAAACCAGCCTCACGCCTGCTTTCTTCGTCGCCAGTCGCGCGCATCACGCCGAGATCGGCGGCATCACCCCCGGCTCCATGCCGCCCTTCTCCAAATCACTGGCCGAGGAAGGCGTGCTCATCCGTCCGTTGAAGCTGCGCCTGAACGATCCGACGGGCGAATCCACCTTGCGCCAGATACTGACCAAGGCTCCCTATCCCACGCGTTCCGTGGAGGAAAACCTGGCTGACCTCCATGCGCAGATGGCTGCCAACCAAACCGGCGTTCGCCTGTTGCTGGAACTCACTGCCCGCGAATCGACAACCAAGGTGCAGGCATACATGCGCCACATCCAGCACGCGGCTGAAAACAAAGTCCGCGCGGCCCTCAGCGCCATTCCCGCAGGCGAATATCATTTCAGCGATTCACTGGATAACGGCGCGAAGCTCACCGTCAGCATCTCGTTACAGCACGGCCCCAAGGGCGGTGAAGCCGTGATCGACTTCGCCGGAACCGATGCCGTGTTGCCGAATAACTTCAATGCGAACCGCGCCATCGTCACGAGCGCCGTCATCTACTGTCTGCGCTGCCTGCTGCGCGAGCCTATCCCGTTGAATGCCGGCGTGCTGGCTCCGGTCACCATCAAACTGCCGGAGAATTGCCTGCTCAACCCCACGCCGCATGCGGATCCCACGCAATGCCCGCCCGTCGTCGCTGGCAATGTGGAGACGTCCCAACGCATCGTGGATGTGATTCTCGGCGCATTAGGCATCGTCGCGGCCAGTCAGGGCACCATGAACAACTTCCTGTTCGGTCGCCCGGCAAAGGATGGCCAAAACGGATTTGGTTATTACGAAACCATCGGCGGGGGCGCGGGGGCCAGTGCGAACACAGATGGCGCCTCCGCCGTACACACGCACATGACCAACACGCGCCTGACCGATCCTGAGGTACTGGAGATGCGTTATCCCGTGCGCCTGCGCCGTTGTGAGATACGCCATGCCAGCGGCGGTATCGGCCAGCATCGCGGCGGAGACGGCATGATCCGCGAACTGGAATTCTTAGCCCCGCTGGAAGTCTCCCTGCTCACCTCCCGTCGCACGACTCGTCCCTACGGTTTGCAAGGTGGCCAACCCGGCCTGAGCGGACACAATCTGCTAAAGCTTGCCGGAGAAACCGCTTTCACTGATCTGGGCTCCATAGCTTTTCTACCAGTAAAGTCTGGTGACGTGCTGCGTTTGGAAACTCCCGGCGGCGGCGGCTTTGGCACTTACCAGTCACCCAAGATCCTTTACTTCGCTTACGGCTCGAACATGGATCCCGAACAGATGCGTGAGCGTTGTCCCGGCGCGAAGATGCTGCGCACCGCTGAACTGCCCGGCTACCGCTGGATCATCAATACGGACGGTTATGCCACGGTAATCCATGCACCCGGAGAGACCGTTTACGGTGTGCTCTGGGTTTTGCAGGTGGCTCACTTGGCCAAGCTGGATCTCTACGAAGCCGTCCCACAAGGACTCTACTGGCGGGAGGAGATTTCCGTGGTCACCCGCGACACGCAGGAAGTCATTCCCAGCCTCATCTACTTTGCGAGCGCACAGAATGAAGGTCACCCCGTCCCGGACTATATGGAACACATCCTCCGCTGCGCCCGCGACTTCGGCTTTCCGGAAAGCTACATCCACAAACTCGCTCAATTTGATTGAGCCTTGCCTCCAGCAGGATTCCCTTCGCGCGCCAAGTGAACAAGAACGCTCCTTTTCTCTAGCGGATCACCGCCTGCCCCCACCGTTTCAAACGCGCCTCCGTCTGCTGCAGGATACCGACATTCCCCTGCCCCATGGCCTTGGTTTTGACATGCTGCACGATCTCGACAGCTGTCGCGGTATCACCGCGCAAAACATAGCCATCTGCCAGGGCCAGTTCGCAAGCGATGATGTCCTCATCCTTGAGCTGATAATGGCGGTCCAGAAGTTTGAACTGTTCGCGGGCCGCGTCCAATTCACCCGCTTGGGCCAGTGCTAGGCCATACTGCATCTCCAGCGCAAAACTGGGCGGCGACACCTTCAATTCATTGCCCAGGGCATTGGCTGCCGCCGCATAGTTGCCTTCTTCCAGATACATCTTGGCCAGTCGGGACTGGATACCCGTCGCATTGGGTGAAACCTCCAGTATTTTAAGATAATTCCGTCTTCCCTCTTCCCGCTTGCCCATGACCATCTGGTTGTCCGCCATCCATAATCTTTGGAGCGTGGCCTTAGGGTCGATTTCCAGTGCTGCCATGAAATACCGCTCCGCCTCCTCCCGCAGTCCCGCCCTTCGATGAACTACCCCCAGCCGGCTCAGCAGATTGAACCGCATGGAATGGTCTTGCATCTGTTTTTCACCCAGCACGTGTGGAAAGAAACTGTAATCGTTCGCCCAGAAGGGCAATTGCCGTGCACTCAGCGTAGCTAGCAAGGCCACCAGTGCCAGTCCGGCCCCGATCGGGATTACCCGCCATCGCATATTCTCCAGCAACCTCATAAAACAAGCCCCCAGCAGGATGGCCCAACCGATGCTCACTACCAAGCTGTACCGGTCACTCGGATAATGAGGGTGCTCTGTGAGTCCGAGCATCGGCACGAGCACTGCCAGATGCACCAGCCAGACCGCCCATACTCCCGGCCACCGTAGCCGGTTCCGAAAGAGCACCACCGAAATACCAAATACCAAAACTACACTCCCGAGAAACACCAAACCTAGCGGTTCCACATTGGTCAGTTGTGTGGGAATCGGAGTAAGGTCCACCGGCCACAAGGGACGCCATACGTAATAAGCCCAGATGTAAAAAGCCTGCATCACGCGGGGGATCACTCCGAAATCTTCCAACGTGGCTGGTTGAGAAAACATTCCCTTGGCATTGGCGCGGCAGGCAAAATTCAAAACTGCCGCCAGCAGGGTAAGCGCGATGAATGGCAGTTTCTCCAGCCAGACCTGTTTCTGCGGAGCCACCAGCCAATGCCGTGCTCGCTCTGACAGGCGTTTCAAAAGATAGATATCCGTGACCACGATCACGGCCACAAAGCCCAAAGCCAGCGGAAAGGTGAACAGGGAAAAAGCAAAAGAAACTACCGCCAGTGTCAACCAACGCTTCCGGCTTGCCCCTTCATCGTTAGCCTTAAGGTATGCCAGATAACTTAAGAGCAGGAAGAATAGCGCCTGACAATAAAGCAACTCCACCGCCCAGACCACCACCTCCACTCTCAACGGATGCAAGCTCCACACCGCCGCCGCCAATATCGCCGCCATCTCCCCACGCGGATTTCCCGCAAGCAATCGCCGGGCGATCAGAAATACCAATACGGTGCTGCCTAGGTGATATAGGAGGTTGATCAGATGATACCCAACCGGATTCAAACCTTGCAGTTCGAACAGTAAAAACCAGCTGAGCCATCCCAATGGCTGGTAGCGCCATTGATAGGTGAAGTCTGTGAACATCCATTTGAGGCTTTCCGCTGAGATGCCGGTCAGATGCGGATTCGCCTGCAAATTGATATCATCATCCCACGTCAGCAGTTGGAATTTCACTGCTGGTGAGAAAGTCAGCCAGACCAGGCCCAGAAGGGCCAGCAGCCAAAGCCATTTTCGTACCGGGCTGGCGAACAGCCCCCTTTGATACCGCATAGAACTTACAACGTATTATTCGAGCAGGTCGGCCACCGTCTTGTGCCCCATGCTAAGGGCATGCTCCACCGGCGTTTTGCCTTCTTTGTCAGCCAACGTCTTGTCCGCACCGCGGGCTAGGAGCAGCTTCACCAGATCGGCGTGTCCCTCCCGGGCTGCCATGCGCAGCAGGGTCGCACCTTCGGTGCCACGGGCATTGATGTCCGCGCCTTTGTCCAGCAAGAGGGCCACCATTTCCGTGCGTCCTTCGCGGGCGGCGTTATGGATTGGCATATCTGCAAAACGGTTCACCGCCAGGATATCTGCCCCATTAGACAAGAGTAGCTCGAAAACCTCACGCGAACCGCTCTCCACTGCATAATGCAATGGCGTGCAGCCCCACTTGTCGGCGGCGTTCACATCTGGTGCGGGACGCCACCACTTCTTTTCCAACAAGGCCCGCACTTGCGTGACATCCCCTTCCCGCGCTGCTTCATGTAACGTCTTGCCCATTGTTTCGTTCTGCTCCCCTCCTTTACCAAGCTTCTGCGCTCACGCCAAGCCACTGCTGCTGCCTGGCGAGATCGCCTCGGAGAGACGCCCCAAGGCCTCTGCGCGCGGCACCGCCCCGATCAGCTTCTTCTCACTCAGGTTGTTCACTACCGGCACATTCCTTTGCTCGCTGGCCAAAAGGATGGGCAAGGCATCCGGCAGCTTCTGATTGGGCGTGAGACAGCGCGGCGAGGGGCGCATCACATCATAGGCGATGATCAAGTTCAGTTCCGGCCCCCCGCTGAGATATTCCTTCAGGTCCAGCAAGGCCACCATCCCCACTAGGCAACCCTCCGCATTCACCACCGGCAAAAAGTTATTGGTGCCCGTCAGGAAACGATCGGCGATCTCTGGCATCGCGGCATTCTCCCGGATGGGCCTCACCGGCTCGTGCATCAGGTCACCCACAGTCAGATCCGTGGTCATGCCCAGATGTGAGCTCTCGCGCGCCAGTTCCAATTCCCGCAAACGCATCGACTCCGCATAGACCGAATCCGGATGCAACTTCTTCGCCACCAAGGAAGCCACGGCGCAACCCAGCATCAAAGGCGGCATGAGCGAATAATTCAGCGATATCTCGAAGGCCAAGATCATCGCCAGCAGTGGCGAGTGCAAAGTGGCCGCCAGCACGCTCGCCATGCCCACCAGCGCAAACGCTCCTGTGGGCAACACCTGGCCAAACCCTAACGCGTGCAAGCCCATGCCGAAGAGGCTGCCCAGCGCGGCTCCCAGCAAAAGCGTCGGCGTCATCAAGCCGCCAATCGTTCCCGAGCCCACCGCGATGGCGGTCGCGATCAACTTGGCAAACAACAGCAATAGCACCGCCTCCCACATCATGTTGCCTTGCAGGATGCGGTTGGCCGCCCCGTAACCATTGCCCCAGATCAGCGGGTAGGCCATCGCGATGATGCCCATCAAGACCCCGCCCAATGCCACCTTGCCCCAGATGGGCCAGTCGAGTTTCTGAAAACGCTGGCGGCTCATCGAGATGATCTTGAGAAAGGCCGCCCCCAGACACCCGGCCAGCACACTGAGCACCAGAAACCACGGCAACTGCGAAAGCTGGGTGAAATCAAACCGCGGCACCTCATACCATGGTTCGATGCCGAAGAAGGTGCGCGACACCATCGTCGCCACGACCGAGGCAAAGATGAGCGGTCCGAACAGGTGCATGGAGAACGAACCCACCACGATCAGAGCCGCAAACACCGCCCCGGCGATCGGTGCATTATACGCCGCCGCCAAACCGGCCGCCGCGCCACAGCCCACCAGCAACCGTAACCGGTACGGTTCCCACTTGAAGGTCTGCCCGAACTTGGAGGCCAGCGTGGCGGTGAGCTGGGTGATGGCACCTTCCCGTCCGATGGAGGCGCCGCTGCCGAGGCTGATCAGCGAGGAAAACGCTTTGATCAGGGTCGGGCGTAAGCGCAAACGGCCATCCCCGGCACCAACCGCTTCCAGCAAATTCGTGGTGCCAGCCAGTTTGCCCAGAAGTTTCAAACCCCAGTGCAGTACCAGTCCCGCCCCCAACCCACCGATGGCCGGCAAGGCAAACCGCACCCATGGCTCCCATGATTCCACCACCTGCATCGGATCATTGCCCTCCGCCAGTGTGAAACGCTTGACCTGCGCCAATAAGAATTCGATGCAGAGATAGAAGACCAGATTGACCAACCCGCCCATCACCCCCACCAAGCCGGCCAGTCCCAGATGGACCGTCTCCTCGCTCAAACGCACGCGCTGCCGGATGCGTAGCGCACGCAGCCAATTGGCCCGTAGCCACTGCCTGATCTCCCCCAGCGTCTCTTCTGCGCGCTCGAGCAACGACTTCACGCCGGGAGGCTAACGCACTCTACCCGACCTGACGAGGAAGGAATTATACTCTCACCTTATCCGACGAACGGAGCACAAGTCTGGACTCAAGCGCAGGCTCACCTCTCCCGCTTATGCTTCAGAAACCACTCGAAAAGTTCCGGGTTATTATACGTCTCCGTCCAGGAATCGTGCTGGGCTTCGGGATACACCGTCAGCTTGATGGTCTTGTTTCCGGCCTTCTTGAGCATCTCCACCATGCGCTCGGATTCCGCCAGCGGCACCGTCGGGTCTTTCGCCCCGTGAAACACCCAGATGGGCATGCTGCTCATCAGCGGGCCGCGCACCTTGTCGCGCCGGTTCAGCAAAAAAGTGATGCTCTCGCCGCCACCGCAGATGGGAGCCATCGCAGCGAAACGCTCCGGATATCCCAACCCCAACGCCCAGGTGCCGTATCCGCCCATGCTCAGGCCCGTGAGATACAACCGCGTCTTGTCCACACGATAGTCCTTCTCGATCTCATCCAGCAGCAGGTTCAACGTCTCCGCTGACCACACCTGCCCGGTAGGGCATTGTGGCGACACGATGATGAACGGAAACTCCTGCCCCGCCTTCACCAGCTTGGGCGGGCCATGCACTGCCACCTTGTTCACGTCCGCGCCACGCTCACCCGCGCCGTGTAGAAACAAGATCGTGGGGTAAGTCTTATCCTTATCCTTCGCATAGCCCTTGGGCAGATAGAGAAGATAGTCCAAGGATATCTGTTTCGTGACCGACTTCTCGAACTTCAGTTTGCGCTGCATAAGGACGGGATCGACTTCTTGCGCCAACAGGCTGCCAGCCGCACAAAGCACGGCCAAGCCCAAGGCGATACGTTTCAAAGTTTGCATAGTGTGATACCGGAAGTGTGAAACGAAAAC
>CAZRGY010000150.1:0-9042 GCA_964599715.1 uncultured Verrucomicrobiota bacterium
TTCGAGCTGGTATCGCAAAACTGCTGCCCGAGTTTCTTCTCGTGATACGCGATGCCATGCCGCTCAACCATCGCGATGAAATCCTTGGGTTTGTATCGCGCCAGCGCGGACTTCATGTAATGCGGATTGTGCGAGATATAATTCTCCGGCCCCGCATTAAGATTCGTGAAATTGCAACGCCCGCCACCCGAGATGAGGATCTTTTTACCCGGACGTTCATTGTGCTCCAGCACGCGTACCGAGCGGCCGCGTTGCCCGGCCGTGATCGCGCACATCAAGCCCGCCGCGCCGGCCCCGATGACCAGCACGTCCGTCTTCATATTGTCCCGATTACTCACGTGCCGCTGATGAAAGCGATTCACCCTGCGGAAATCGACATTAATTCCATCCTTCTTTTTACACCTGCCAGCTTGAGTGCCGCTTTAAGCGGAGTAGGCTCATGCCATGGCCGATATGCAGTCCAAGCCTGAATCTGACCAGCCCGCCGACAAGCGGTCGGATACCTGCGATCTCTCCGGCGAATACTGGCGCTGGTGCCCGCGTTGCGGCACGGAATTGCACAACGAGAAGTGCAAACTCCGCTGCCCCAAGTGCCATTACTTCATGAGCTGCTCGGATTTTGACTGAAAGTTGCTCTGCGGCCATGAGTCCTGAAGGTCGATTTCGTAGCTCAATCTAAGGTTTCATTTACTCACAAGAAGGCGTGCTTTCTTATCCGCTCTGAGGCATATTTCCTTCATCCATGAAGGACAAATCGGGAGCGAATGGAGTCTCATCAAATTGGACTTCCGCCGAAGCTGCGTTGTGCTATTTGCGCAACGGCATGCGGGTATTCATCGGATCAGGATGTGCGGCTCCGCAAGCTTTGGTTGCGGCCCTTACTGCCCGCGCCGGTGAGGTTTATGACGTCGAGATCCTGCACATCCTCACCCATGGTAGCGCACCCTATGTCAGCAAGGAATTGCTGGGGCACTTCCGTCACAACGCCTTCTTCATGGGCGGCAACGTCCGCGATGCGGTGAATGAGGGCTACGCCGATTATACACCGATTTTCCTCAGTGAGATACCGGCCTTGTTCAGGCAAAAGCGCATCCATCTGGACGTCGCCTTGGTGCAAGTCAGCCCGCCGGATGCGCATGGCTTTTGCAGCTTGGGCGTCTCGGTGGACGTGGTGAAGGCCGCGGTGGAGAGCGCCTGTCACGTCATCGCGGAGGTGAATCTTCGTATGCCCCGCACATTGGGTGACAGCTTTGTGCATGTCTCGCAATTGCATGCGCTCGTGGCCAGTGAGCTGCCCATCTACGAACATCTCTGCGCAGCGCCTTCCGAGGAATCCCTGCGTATCGGCGAATACATCGCCTCGATGATTGAGGACGGTTCTACACTACAGACCGGCATTGGCGAGATCCCTAGCGCGGTGATGGCGGCGCTGAAGGACAAGAAAGATCTGGGCATGCACACGGAAATGTTCACCGAGGCCGTGGTGCCACTCATCGAATCCGGCGTGATGAACTGTGCGCGGAAAACACTGTTGCCGGGCAAGATTGTGGCGTCCTTCTGCTTCGGTGATCGCAAGCTCTACGATTACATCCACGATAACCCGCTCTTTGCGTTTCATCCCACCGAGTTCACGAATGATCCGTGGAAGATCGCGCAGAATCGTCGCATGGTCGCCATCAGTTCGGCCATCGAGGTGGATCTCACCGGTCAAGTCTGTGCGGATTCGCTGGGGGAAAAGTTTTACAGCGGCTTCGGCGGTCAGGTGGATTTCATCCGCGGCGCAGCCCGCAGTGAAGAGGGGAAACCTATCATCGCGCTGCCTTCCACCGCGAAGAATGGTACGGTATCACGCATCGCTGCCGCACTGAAACCTGGCGCTGGCGTGGTGACGACCCGTGCCGATGTGCATTACGTGGTCACCGAGTATGGCATTGCCGATCTGCACGGGAAGAGCGTGCGGGAGCGCACGCTGGCGCTCATCAACATCGCGCACCCGAAGTTCCGCGAGGACCTCATGCGCGCGGCGCGGGAGCGTCACCTGGTGCATCCGAACCAGATTGCTCTGCCGCCCGGCATGGCCCCGTATCCGCGCCAGTATGAGTGCCGCCATCATTTCCGGGGCAAGCACGACGTACGCTTCCGTCCCATCCAGCCTACGGATGAAGACTTGCTCAAAGAGTTCTTTTACTCGCACACGCCCGAGACGGTGAAGCACCGTTACTTCACCTCCATCCGCCATCTGTCGCAAGAACAGGTGCAGCGCTTTGTGACGCTCGATTACGCCAAGGACATGGCCATCGTGGGCTTGGTGCCGTTCGAGGGCAGGGAACGCATCGTTTGCGTGGGCCGCTACTTCCGTGTGCCGACTGGCACCGAAGCCGAGGTCGCCTTCACCGTGCATGAAGAGTACCAAAAACACGGCATCGGCACGTGGCTGCTAAATCAGCTGAAAGAAATCGCCCAACAGCAGGGCATCACGACCTTCACGGCCGACGTGCTGGCGGAGAATCACGGTATGTTGCATGTCTTTCAAAAGAGTTTCCCGCACGCGGAGAAAAAATTGGAGGGTGGGGTGTATCATGTGCGCATGCCGCTGGCCGGCATTCAGACACTGGCAAACCATTAAATCTTCTGCCCCTTGAACCGCAACACTGCCCAGCAGACCGCCGCTCCCAAAGGCAATGCGATCCACGGCGTGAGCCCGAAACCGGTCGGCAGATAGCCCAGCAGTAACGCGATCCCCGCAGCCAAAAGCGCATAGGGCATCTGGGTGCGGACGTGTTCCATCGCATCGCAATCACTGGCGAAGGCGGAGACGATGGTGGTGTCGCTGATGGGGGAGCAATGATCACCGAAGACTGCTCCCGCTAGCACTGCACCGATGGTCACGATGACGAGTGAGGCATCGGGTGCGCCGCCCAGCGTGACTGCGATTGGAATGGCCAACGGCATCACTAACGCCATGGTGCCCCATGAGGTGCCGGTGCTGAAGGAGATCAACGCTGCCGTGAGGAATACGACTCCAGGCAAAAGACCCGCAGGCATTTTGCCGCTAAGCAAACCGGCCAGAAACTTCGCCGCGCCGAGGTCCTTGATGACGCTGTTCAACACCCAGGCGAACACCAAAATCATCGTGGGCAGAAAGAGCTGTTTCATCCCGTCGAAGAACGCATGCACTACGCCGTCCTTAAGCGCTTCCGTGGGGCGCAAGGCTGAGAGCACCATCGTGAGCAGGCAGGTAAGCGCGGTGACCCAGACAAAGACGAGGGCGGCGTTGGCATTGCCAAACGCATCGATCATGGTCGCCATACTCAACGGCTGTCCCAAGCCGCCACCTTGGATGAACAATCCCGCGAAGACGCCCAGCACCAAAACCACGATCGGGATGATGGCCAAGTGTAAGCGAGAGCATTCGCGCTTCGTTGTCGGGGCTGGTGGTTCTTCGGCAGGCACTTTGGCGGCAGCTTCACGTTCCGCCTTCACCATCGGGCCGATATCGCGCCCGAGCCAGATGACCAGAAAGACGAGCAGCAGCAGGAACACATTGTAGAAGCGATAGGGCACACTCTGCACCAGGAGCGTGAAGGCCGCCGGGATCTGTTCGGCGGCCAGGTTCGGTGTCTGCTCGAAGCCTTGTTTGATGACAGAGAGCTCATACGCCACCCACGTGGAGATGAGTGCCAGCCCTGCTATGGGCGAGGAAGTGCAGTCCACGATGAACGAGAGCTTGGCGCGTGAGATGCCCGCCTTGTCCGTGATGGGCCGCATCGCCTTGCCCACAAGCATGGAGTTCGCGAGTCCGTCGATGAATACCGCCCACCCCAGCAGATAGACGCCCATACCAGCCTTGCGTTTGCTGTGCGCTTTACCAAGGAACCATTCCGCCAGTGCGGTCATGCCGCCGTTCCGTTGGAGCAACTCCACCAGTCCGCCCATCAGCAGGGTGAAGATGAGCACATTCAGATTCCAAGGGTCCTTGAGCGCATTGATGAGGTGCTTCGCAAAGAGTTCCAGAAACGCGGTGCAGGGATTTCCATCATTAAGGAGCAGTGACCCGGCAAAGCCGCCGGCGAAGAGGGCCACATAGATGTTACGCGTGAGGAAAGCCAGTCCGATGGCTAGCGCGCTGGGCCAGAGGCTGGCGATGGAATTATGCGCGTCTGGCAGGGCGAAAACCCAGAGAAACGTCAGCAGAAACGCTCCCCATGAGATCAGCGTCTCCCGTTTCATGTTCAGACAATTGGGGCTGGCTGATGCAGGCACCACGAACGATACGCCCCGATCACGATCGCGAACGCAACGGCACAGCCATAGAAGCTGTATCCGTCATGCAGCGTCACGATTGTGGATTCCAAAAGGATATCGAGGATCACCACGGAGTGAGCGATGAAATCGATGCGGTTCGCGAAGTAACCGTGCATCGCGGCTACCAGTGAAATGCCACCCAACACCAGCGAGATGGTAAGGCCGGAGACGATCACTCCCCCGGTGCCCAAATGCAGCCACAGGTGGAAAGTGCCCAGATACGCTGCCAGCAGCACGAGACTGTAATTCCAATGTTGCCAGAAGCGGATCATGATCAGTTATTTGAACGTATTGTCCTTCGTCAGCCATTTGCGCGGGCCGATGAAGGGCAGGGGAGATTGGCGATACAACAGGTCATTCAAGCCGTCCGGCAGATGATGCAACATCTGGACTTCCTGTGCGGTGAGTGCCCGGTCAAAGAGGGAGATCTCATCCAAGAAACCGACATACGCCAGTCCGAGGTTCAGTGCGCTTTGCTCCGGGTTCCAGTTCAACGTATTGTTGAAACCGGTGAAAGTCCCGCGCAGCTCGCCATCCAGATACAACTTGCCGATGCCGTCCTTGCGGCCGGTATTCGCGTGCGAAAAGGTGAAGACCACGTGGGTCCATTTCTCGCGGTTAAATGGTGGTTTTTCCACTTGGACCATAGGACGGTCGGTCACCGGGATCTCTTCCCATTTTTTATTGTCAGGATTCCAGATCTTATGATTTCCCATGATGGCATAGCGGAAGTGCCGCGGCGTCTCATCCTTGCTGAACTCGACGAACATTGCCCCGTCCGTCCATTGCTGGGCGACGTATTGCACGGGATCGCAATAACCGGGAGCAAGATCCTTGTCCGGGTCCAGTCGCATCCAGAAGGAGGCGGTGCCGTTCCAGTCCTTGGTGGCGTAGTTGATATTCGTGGCGCCCTGGTAAAAGACCACGGGCTTCATCTTCTGGGTGAACTCCAGCGCGGCCCCGAAGCGACCGGCCCCTTCGGCGCGCTTGACGAGTTCTCCCTCGGGCAGGCCCGGCACACCGGCCATGCGGCTCTTGCTGTCCGGCGCGTTGTAAAGCTTGGCATCGCCCTTGGCGAACTCGGCGTCTAACCCGGCATCAAAGGTGGTGGCGAAGGTCATGGATTCGCGGATGGCCATGAGCGGGTCGGGCGAACCCGCCGCCTGGCGCAGGGCGTTCTCCGAATTGCGTGAACCCAGCTGTTGCGGGCTGGAGCAGCCCGTGATGACCAAGGCGGCGCAAGCCAGCGTCAAAACCGGCCGAAAAGAGAGAAACCAGATATCCATAAGCTGATGTGCCCATATAGATGGCATGGATTGGCCCATCTTTCAACCGCCATTAGTGGCAGGGCGGCAAGTTTGAGGTGCCTTGCGGCAAGCCATGGTTGGCTGGAGGCTTCCCAAGGGCGCAGTTTATGTTAGCTTATAAGAAAGGTTTTGCCATGAGTGATATCACTTACGCCCAAGTGTTGCACCCCACGGATTTTTCGGAGAGCGATGCTCCCGCCTTCGCCCACGCCTTGCGGATCGCGCTGGCCGGGCAGGACGAACTGACGTTGCTGCATGTGCGACCGGAGCAAGAGAGGTTTTCATGGGAAGACTTCCCCCATGTCCGCGCCACCTTGCTGCGTTGGCTGCATCTCCTCCCGCCTGCCCAGCAAAAGGGATTGGAGCTGGGGGATATGGAGGTGATGAAAGTCACCAAGTCCGGCGATGACCCGGTGGCTGCGCTGCACGCTCATCTGGAGGATAACCCGACCGACCTCATGGTGCTGGCCACGCATCAATACACTGGTATTGATCGGTTGCTGCACCGGCCCAAGGCCGAGACCATGGCCCGCTACCCCCGGCTCAAGACCCTTTTTGTGCCGCGTATCGGCGAGGGATTTGTTTCGGTGGAAGATGGCGCCATATCCTTGAAACATGTCCTCATCCCGGTGGATTTCAGTCCTGACCCGCAGATCGCCTTGGATGCCGCTGTGTCGCTCTTGCGTTTGCTGAAAGTGACCGATGCCGAGCTGACTATCATCCATGTGAGCGCCGCGAATGAGGGCCCGCCGCTGGTCCTGCCCGCAGATGAGGGGTGGACAGTGAATCGTTATCTGGTGGAAGGCGAGCCGGTGGAAACCATCCTCGAAGTGGCCAAGGAAAAGCATCCCGACCTCATCGTGATGGCCACCGAGGGGCATAATGGTTTTCTGGATGCCTTGCGCGGCAGCATGACCGAGCGCGTCGTGCGTGAGGCAAGGTGTCCCGTGCTGGCCGTGCCGGTGAAGTGAAGGGTAGATACCGCAGCTTGCCCCGTTCGCGCGGGACTGCTTAACTCGCGGTCCATGAACAGTGCGGCACAGACCCGGCCCGATACGGCTTCACCCATTCCGGTGAAGCTGCCGCACAAGATTTCCACGCTGCTCTATTGTTTCGATAGCGCGGATCGCATCCTCCTTATCGAACGCACTCAGGAGCCGAACCGCGGCCTCTGGAGTCCGTGCGGTGGCAAGCTCAAGACCGAGTTGGGGGAGTCGCCTTACGCGTGTGCCTGTCGCGAGGCGAATGAGGAGATGGGGCTTACTTTTACTCCTAGTGATTTGCACCTCACCGGCATCGTGAGCGAACACGGCTATTACGGTCAGGCGCATTGGCTCATGTTCCTCTTCGAGGTGAAGCGCAAGCTTACGGAAGTGCCGCCACCCCATCGTGAGGGGCGGTTCGCTTTCTTCCAACGCGAGGAGTTGGCCACATTGAATCTTCCGGAGACGGATCGCACCACCATCTGGCCGATGTTCTGGCAGCATCGAGGAGGCTTCTTCTCCGCGCATTGTCATTGCTATGATGATGGGCGCAATGAATGGAAGCTGGAGGAATCTGTTCCCGGTAATCCGTAAATAATTTTCCCATGGCGGACGAAGAACCCATCATCGACCTGCACAGCGACCAATACTTCATGGGCGAAGCCTTACGCCAGGCGCTCAAGGCGTATGAGGCGGAGGAAGTGCCGGTCGGCGCCGTGGTCGTGCGCAATGGTCGCATCATCGCGCGCGCCTACAATCAGGTGGAACTCTTGAAAGACGCGACTGCGCACGCGGAGATGATCGCCATCACGCAGGCGGAGGAATCGGTCGGGGATTGGCGTCTGAATGATTGCACGCTCTACGTGACGAAGGAGCCTTGCCCGATGTGCGCCGGAGCCATCGTGCATGTGCGCTTCCAGCGAGTGGTGTTCGGCTTGGGCGATCCGAAAGGCGGCGCAGCGGGTGGTGCGTTGAATCTGCTGCATTTCCCCGGCTTGAATCACAAGGCCGAGATCACCTCGGGTGTGCGCGAAGAGGAGTGCCGCCACATCATCCAGAGTTTCTTCAGCGAGCAACGCGCCAAAAGCAAAACGCTACGCCAGTCCTCAAAAGACCAGGCGTAGCGTTGTGGAAAATTCGCTATTTAGCTTACCGAGAGCAGGGACACCACGGAGTCATCCTCATTCTTGGAGACACCGCTCGCGCGGGGGTCAAGGGCCAGTTCGCCATCGATCACCAGCACGTAGCGATGATGACCATGGGGCAGGGGAATCTGGGCGTTCCAGTTCCCGTCGAAGCCGCGCTTCATCGGTGTGGAGGTCAGTGACCAGTCGTTGAAGTCGCCGGCGATGTAAACCGCTTTGGCTTCAGCTGCGTCACAATAGAAATTGATCGGCTTGACCGTTTTTTTGGCGGCAAGGCGGCCGAAACCGCCACGTCCTTGGGCTTGATCTAAAAACATACAACTTTTTATCTGATGAATCCGCCAAGTCCTCGAACAGCGAGGGCGTTGCCTGAATCCACTACAACTCACAACGAGCAGGGTATATGCCATTATTTGCCCTGCCCTGCCAAGTCACCCAAATGGGTGATGCTTTGGCGGGAGGTTGAGTCAAATTGACTCACCTTTTTATTGCGCTGGGTTTTGTTTTCACGCTAGCTGCGTGAAGATTATCAGCGACAGTTCACGCCATAACAGTGTGGCCAAAAGAGAACATGTCGCTCTCAGATAAGTCGTTGGTTGATGTACATACCTTTGACGTGAATATCGCGGGGAAAATCGAGACCGCCAGTGCTTCTTTGCGCGCAACGTTGCTCGCCGAACGCAACGCTGCCGGGCATTGGGAAGGCGAGCTCTCTACCAGCGCCCTCTCCACGGCTACGGCGGTATGCGCGTTGGCTACCGTGGCGCATCAATCTGGTGACGAGCGTTTCGATTCGCATATCCAAAAAGGCCTGCGCTGGCTCGCCGATCACGCGAATGCCGATGGCGGTTGGGGCGATACCACCCGCAGCTTTAGTAACATCAGCACCACCACGCTCGGCTGGGCCGCCTTCGGTTCGGTGAAGGGCGCGGATGCGCAATACCGCTCCACCGTCGCCGCTGCCGAACAATGGCTCACGCAAAAAGCCGGTGGCGTGACGACTGATAAACTGGTCCCCGCCATCATCCAGCGCTACGGCAAGGACCGCACGTTCTCCGTGCCCATCCTCACCATGTGCGCCATCGCGGGCCGTTTGGGTGTGGGCAAGGAAGCTTGGAAACACGTCCTGCCTTTACCCTTCGAGCTCGCCGCCTTGCCTGCCAAGTTTTATGCCGCCGCACGCCTCCCGGTGGTGAGCTACGCACTACCCGCGCTCATCGCCATCGGCCAGGTGCGCCACGACCGCCTGCCCACGCGCAATCCCATCACGCGCTTCCTACGGGATAAGACGCGGGAGAAAAC
>CAZRGY010000151.1:0-9031 GCA_964599715.1 uncultured Verrucomicrobiota bacterium
TACATCTTCTGGCGTCGGCTGGCTGTAGCAGACGTGGATGTGGATGTTATCATACTGCCCCGCAATCTCCATAAGATAGGAACGCTGGATATGCTCCATACGATTGCGGGCACCATGGAAAAACCAGACTTCGCGTTTGGAACCGCTTTCGATGATGGCATTCATCATGCTCAACATCGGGGTGATACCGACGCCACCGGAGAGCAGCACGACCGGTTGCGGCTGGTTCAGCTCGAGATAGAAATGACCGGCGGGAGCTTTGACATCGAGAATATCCCCCTCGCGAAGCTTATCGACAAAGTAGCTGGAGGCCAGACCGGGCGGCAGATCGGGGCGGTCCTTGGGCGGGCCTTCGCGCTTGATGGTGACGCGGTAATAATTGTTGTGAAACGGCGAATCAGAGATGGAGTAGCAACGGACCACCGGCTTGTCATGGCCCGGGATGTTCAATTGAAACGTGAGGTACTGGCCCGGCTTGAACGGCGGCAACGGTTTACCATCATGCGGCACGAGGAAAAAAGTGAAGACCCCGGCGCACTCGAACTGTTTCTGCGCCACCTTGAATTTGCGCCAGCCATTCCAGGCGGTATGGCTCTTCTGCGCCTCGACGTACTGCGCGCTGGCGGCTTTGATCTCCCAGCGAAGTTTTTCGCGGGCCAATTCCTCCTGCTCGCGATTCCAGTGGAGACTGCGGATCTGCGCGATGACTTGTACCACCAAATGAACACCCAGACCACCGAGAAACAACCAGCCTATGGCACTGGCGAAACCCGCTTGCATTGTGTGTTCAATTTCAGTGGGATTCATTTGCAATCAACTGGCTGTTCATTTATCAACTGCCTCTAGCGCAAGTAAATGCTTATGTTGCGTTTCATTCTTATATTTACATTCCTTAACAAATACAGCAGGAGAAATGCCGTTTCTTATCTCTGCTCTGCGGGCGTAATTTTACATGCTCTCACCGCTGGATTCTCTTCTGCGATAGGAGCAGAAATCGAACCGCATAAATTCGTTGGCGTAGAAACTTGCGCTACTTCTGGTTGCCACGGCGCCGCCGATCCTAAACGTTTTCAATTCCAATTCTGGAAGCATGCCGACCCGCATTCTAAAGCGTTTTCCACTTTAAATACGGCCCGTTCTGCCCGCATGGCCGAAGAACTGAAGCTCGGAGATGCCGCCAAAAATCTGCAATGCACTTCCTGCCATGCACCTTTTCATGACCTCCCCGCAAGTCTGATGAGCAAGCCGCTCACGGCGATGGAAAGCGTCTCTTGTGAATCTTGCCATGGAGCCGCTAGTAGTTGGGAGCGATCCCACACCCGCCCAGATTATTCCCATGCTCAACGTGTCGTCGCAGGAATGAGAGATTTACAAAACCTTTACATTAGGGCGAATAGTTGTGTGGCATGTCATCAAGTGGTGTCCTCGCAATTATTAAAAGCAGGCCACCCAGAATTAATATTCGAGCTCGATGGCCAGACGCAGGCGCAACCGCGGCACTGGACCGAAAAGCCCGATTATAATAGGGCCCAAGCGTGGCTCGTAGGGCAAGCTGTCGCGCTTCGAGAAATGAGTGCCCAATTATTGGCCGAAGAAAATCCCGAGCCAAGCGTCATGCAGCGCTGGTCATCACTCAAGTGGCTGGTGCAACAGGCGCGTGTGATCTCGCCCTCAGCCGATCATCTCGTGTCGCTCACTGACGACACCGGAAGGACCAATCTCGAAGCAGTCCACCGCATCGCCGACCAATTGGCCAAGGAAACCTCAGATGCCGAATGGAATGACAAGCAAACCCAGCAATTGCTGAAGCGGCTTTCATCCATCGCCAGCGAGTTTCGCGGCAATACATCTCCGGCACTTTCAGCACGCCGTGCGGAACGGCTCGTCCTGGCACTGGATCGGATCACAGCTTCACTACCAGAAGCGGATGCCAAAAAATTGGATGCGTCTTTAAAACAGCTATTCGCTTTGGCTCAGGTGCTGGCTGACTTCAAACCGGACACTTTCGCCCGCCAGCTCGATGAGTTGGCCGCCAAGCTCTAGCTTTTTTCTAGGGCGACCGGCGACCAAACCTCGCCCTTTTCTCAAATACGCAAAACTAGACGTCCTTGCGTTTAGGTTCTAACGTCCCCCCGTGTTTCGTCCTTGTATCGATTTGCACGATGGAAAAGTGAAGCAGATTGTCGGCGGCTCCCTCTCCGACAGTGGCGCTGGTCTGCGTACCAATTTCGTCTCCGAACGTCCCAGCTCTTGGTATGCACAACTCTACCAGCGTGACGGACTGAAAGGTGGTCACGTCATCATGCTCGGCTCCGGCAATGAAGCCGCCGCGAAGGAAGCACTCGGCGCTTATCCGGGAGGCCTGCATGTCGGCGGCGGCATCAACGCCTCCAATGCCCTCAGCTATCTCGATGCCGGTGCTTCGCATGTCATCGTCACCTCGTGGGTTTTTCGGGAAGGCCGCCTGGATGAAACGCGTCTCGCGGAGCTCGTCCAGCTCATCGGTAAGGAACGTCTCGTGCTCGACCTGAGCTGCCGCATCCGCGATGGCGAATACTTTGTGGTCACCGATCGCTGGCAAAAGTTCACGACCTTGCGCGTCACCCAAGAAACTCTCCAAGCACTCGCCACTTCCTGCGCAGAATTTCTGATTCACGCTGTGGATGTCGAAGGTCTGTGCCAGGGTGTCGATCTAGAACTGGTGAAACGTCTCGGCCAGTGGTCCCCCATCCCCACTACATACGCCGGGGGCGCCAGTTCGCTGGCCGACCTGCAACAGGTTGCTGACGCCAGCCAAGGTCGTGTGGATCTCACCATCGGTTCAGCGTTGGATATCTTCGGCGGCAATGGCGTGCGCTACGAAGAGTGTGTAGCCTTTAATCGTCAGCACTCTTCCTGACATGCGCGACTGGTTCAAACGCCATTCCCTGAAGCTGTTGGCCATTCGCGATACGCCGAATGCCATCGCGGGTGGCATCGCCATCGGATTCTTCTTCGGCTTCACCCCGTTCATCGGGCTGAAGACTTTGCTGGCCATCGGTCTCGCCTGGTTATGGCGGGCAAATATCCTGGCGACCGTGGTTGCCGTCACGTTGCATGATGTCTTATTGCCATTTATGCCCTTCTTGTTCCGACTGGAATACAATATCGGCTACTGGCTGCTCTCCAACCCCCATGTCTGGCCGCCGGAGATGAACACCCGGGATCTGAACCCTCACCAATGGCTGAGTTGGACGACTTTTCTCGCGGTAGGCAAACCGCTTGTGCTTGGTTCCGTGGTGTTCTCTTTTCCCGCCTCCCTTGTGACTTTCGTTGTGGCCCGCTGTGCTATCGTGAGCTACCGCAAGCGCCATCCTTTGGAAGAACCTGCCTCCGTCGCCTGAGCCTTGTTGATCCTGCTCAGACCACGAACCGTTCCCAGCCCTGCCCCTCATACTTCGCATCAAAAAGATCGGGGTGCAGCAGCTCGGCCAATATCTCTAGTGAATCCACCAGCCTTGGCCCCGGGCGGTTGAAGTAACTGTTGCCGTCGATCATAAAGACCTTGCCGTTCTTCACCGCCTGCAGGTCATTCCACTTGGGCTGTTTGATCAAGGCATTCACCTCGGCACGGGTCCGTTCCAGATCGAAGCCACACGGCATCACCAGAATGATCTCCGGGTCATGCTCCTGCACCACGCTCCAGTTGATCCACGGCGAGTGCTTGCCCGCTTCGCCGAACAGCGAGACACCGCCCGCCAGCTCGATCATTTCCGGCACCCAGTTCCCTGCTGCCATCAAAGGCTCCAGCCACTCGATGCACGCCACCCGCGGCCGCGACTTCACCAGACACGCCTTCTCGATCACTTCCACACAGCGCATCTTGAACTGCTTGATGATCGGCTTGGCCTCGTCCATCACGCCAAACGCCTCCCCTACCTGCGCCATATCCGTCCAGAGATCGGCGAAGCGTTTCGGTGACAGGGAAATCACTTTGGGTTGCGACGGTAAAAGATTCTGCGCTGCCTGCTCCACCTCACCCACAGTAACGGCGCACACCTCACACTGCGCCTGCGTCAGGATGTGCGTGGGTTTAAGCTCCTTCAACTTGTCCAGGTCGATGTCATACAATGACAACCCCTTTTCCAACAGAGACTTCACCTCCGCATCGATCGCCGCACTTCCAGCGCCTGAATTCACATTCGCCCGGGAACATGCGGGCAAGGTGGCCACGGACTCCGGGTAATCGCACTCATGCGAGCGACCCACCAGATAAGGCCCCAAGCCCAGCGCAGCCACGATCTCCGTGGCACTGGGCAACAACGATACTATGCGCGGACGCGGCACAGCCCAACTTTCGCCCATTTCCAAAAATCGACAAGCCAGAATGAATCCCCAAAGCCATAACTATACCGTCATGCCGTTTTACCAAATCCAACCCACATCCCAGAGGGATGAAAGCCTGTAGCCGGTGGTCAAGCGAGGCACGAGCGATACCACCGGTCACCATTCCCCTTTGATCCCGCATCCCGAAGCGGATGCCAGCACTTGGCCCCAAACCTTACGCGCTAGTCGTTGAGCTTCGCACTTAGAAAATCTGTCTTCTCCAAACTAGCCCGCCGGAGCAACCGGCTCATTGGTCATTGCGAAGCCAGCCCTCTCTGGCTAGCTTCCCGCCCGTTATTATATGCGGAGCGATTTGCTCAAAGACATGGATCGGATCGTGGTCAAGGTCGGCACCGGCGTGCTGACCGATGCCCAGAAGCGTCTGGACACCAAGCGCATGCAGGCCCTCGTGGCCCAGCTTGCCCGGTTGCAGAAGGCGGGCAAGGAAGTCGTGCTCGTCACCTCCGGGGCGGTCGGGGCCGGTATGGGCGTGCTGGGTTTTGACAAACGCCCTACGGAAGTCGCCGAGCAACAGGCCTGTGCCGCCGTCGGCCAGTCCCGCCTCATGGCGATGTATGAATCTCTCTTCGCCCCCTTCGGCATTCACGTCGCCCAAGTGCTCCTCACCCATGAGGACTTGGAGCACAAGGAGCGGCACTTGAATGCCCGCAACACACTCGTCACCCTGCTGAGCCACGGTGTCATCCCTATCATCAACGAGAACGATGCCGTCTCCTTCACCGAGTTGAAGTTCGGTGATAACGACAAGCTCTCTGCCCTGGTCGCCTCGCTCATGCCGGCGGATTTGCTCGTCATCCTCACGACGGTGGATGGCGTCATCGAGAATTTCGGCAAATCCAATGCCCGCCTGCTCGCCACCGTGGAGAAGATCGATGCCTCCGTGGAAGCCGAGGCCAGCGGCACTACAGCCGTCACCGCCGTGGGCGGCATGAAGTCCAAGATGCAGGCGGCGAAGATCGCCACCCGCTCCGGCATTCCCATCATCATCGCCTCCGGCCTCGCCGGTGATTCCCTCGACCGCATCCTCCTGCACGAGGAAGTCGGCACACTGTTCGTGCCCGAAGCCCGCAAACTCCGGAGCCGCAAGCGTTGGATCGCTTTCTTCCACAAACCCAAAGGCACACTCGTCGTGGATGAAGGCGCGAAGAAGGCCATCCGCGAGAGCGGTAAGAGCCTCCTTCCCCCGGGCATCGCGCGTTGCGAAGGCGAGTTCGAAGCCGGCGAAGTGGTGAAGATATGCGATCTGAACGGCACTGAGTTCGCCCGCGGCATCGCCGAATATGATTCGGATTTCATCCAAGCTGGCAGCGCCAAGCGCGTCGAGATCGTCCACCGTGACAACCTGGTGATCCTGTAGGCGCCCCGTGCTGCCCGGCATCTTGCCGGCAGTAAGCTGCCGTCCGCATTGAAGCCGGACCTGAAATATTAGGCGGCGCGATTTAATTGCGCTTAATGACTGAAACATAAACTCTATGGCCCGTAAGAAGAAACAATCCGGCATCGACCGCCTCACCGAAATCGCCGCCCGCCTCCGCGCCCCGGATGGTTGCCCTTGGGACCGCGAGCAGGACCACATGACGCTGCGCGAACACGCCATCGAAGAGGTCTATGAACTCATCGACGCCATCGAAGCCGGTGACGAAGTGGAGATGACCGAAGAGCTGGGCGACATGCTTTTCCAAGTGGTGTTCCACTGCCAGCTCGGCAACGAGCGCGGTGCGTTTGATTTCGACCAGGTGGCCCACCGCATTTCGGACAAACTCGTCAACCGCCACCCGCATGTCTTCGGCACCACCAAGGTGGGCTCCGTGGATGATGTCCTGACCAACTGGGAAGCCATCAAACGCGCCGAGAAAGTCGGCACCCAACACGAACGCCCCTCCTCGCTCGACGGTATTCCCAAGCATCTCCCCGCCCTGCAGCGCGCCGAGAAGCTGGTGAAGAAAGCCATCAAGGCCAATCTCATCGAAGGCAAAGTGGCCAACAGCAAAGCCAAGCTCCCCACCAAGAAAGAGCTGGCCGAGCATCTCTTCACCCTTGCCGCCTACGCCCAGCAAAAAGGCTGGTCCGCCGAGACTCTCCTCCGCGAAGAAGTGAACCGCAAGGAGAAGACCCTGCGTAAGCTGGAAACGAAGAACGCGAAGAAGTAGCCGACTGCGGAACAACAGCCCACATGGTAAGAGCCGGCATACTCGCGACAGTCGTCGGAGTTCCACCCGATCCCAAACTCTTTTCGCAAGACGTCGTTCGGAGCAAAAGTCCGCCCCTGATGTAGCGCCCGTTTCCAGCGGGCGGGTTGCGCTGCATTTCACCCCGGCAATACTGTCGGGGCATGCTGCGTTCCCTCCCCCGTAGCGCAAGCCTCTGGCTTGCCGTACCGCAGTCCGTCTCGGCTGCGCACCCCATTTCTCCCGCTGGACATTCGTCCAATCCGCTCTAGTCTGTTTACTCAACAACTATGACCGACCCACGCTACGCAAAACTGGCCAAGCTACTCATCGAATATTCCACCTCGCTCAAAAAAGGTGAACGCGTCTTGCTGGACATGATCGATGTCCCGGATGAATTCACCGTGGAGCTCATGCGGGCCGCCCGCAAAGTCGGGGCCCTGCCCTTCGTCGAGACCCGTCACACCCGCGTGACCCGCGAGATCTTGCGCGGCACGGATGCCGAACACGCGGCCACCATCCGCGACATCGAGATGTTCCGCATGAAGAAGATGCAGGCTTACATCGCCATCCGCGGCAGCGCGAATGTGAACGAGTCGTCCGATGTGCCGAGCGACCGCATGTCGCTCTACTCCAAGACGCTTCGCCCGGTGCAGAACTTCCGCGTGAACAAGACCAAGTGGTGCGTGCTCCGCTGGCCCACGCCGAGCATGGCGCAGGCCGCCGGCATGAGCACCGAGGCTTTTGAGAATTTTTACTTCGACGTCTGCACCATGGATTACGTCCGCATGGCCAAGGCCATGGTGCCGCTGGAGAAACGCATGAAGAAGGCGGACAAGGTGCAGCTGAAAGGGCCCGGCACAGACCTCACCTTCAGCATCAAGAATATTGGCGCGAAGATGTGCCAGGGCGATCGCAACATCCCGGATGGCGAGGTCTTCAGTTGCCCGGTGAAGAACTCCGTGAACGGCGTGATCCAGTTCAACACCCCGTCACTCTACTCCGGCACCAAGTTCGAGAATGTCCGCCTCGCTTTCAAAGACGGCAAGATCGTGGAAGCCACGGCGAACTCCACCGCCAACACCAAACGCCTGAACGAGATCCTCGATACGGATGCAGGTGCGCGCTACATCGGCGAATTCTCCCTCGGCTTCAATCCCTACATTATGAACCCGATGTGCGACATTCTCTTTGATGAGAAGATCGCCGGCTCCCTGCACTTCACGCCCGGCCAAGCGTATGAGGAGTGCGACAATGGCAACCGCTCTGCGGTGCATTGGGACATGGTGCTCATCCAGCGCCCGGAATGGGGCGGGGGCGAAATCTGGTTTGACGGCGAATTGATCCGTAAGAACGGCATCTTCCTGCCGAAGGATCTGAAGCCATTGAATCCAAAGAACCTGAAGTAAGCTCAATAATTTCCAGGCAAAAAAAGGCGGCAGGTGAAAACCTGCCGCCTTTTTGATTTGGAATTGATCCTATGTCTTCAAGATGGAGATGAACTGCTTCATCGCCGGCGAGAGCACCTTGCTCTTCTTGTAGATGACCGCCAGCGGGCGGAAGAATTCCGCATCCTCGATCTTGATCTCCACCAGCGTCTGCTTCTGAATCTCCTGGATGATGGTATTGTGCGGCACGATCGAGATACCCGCGTCGATCTCTACCGCGCGTTTCACCGTCTCGATGTTGTCAAACTCCATCACGGGGATAAGCGTGACCCCCTGGTCCTTGAACACCTTGTCGATCGCCCGGCGTGTCGGGATGTCCGGCTCGAAGCCCACAAATTTTTGCCCGCTGATCTGCTTGAGCTTGATCTGCTTCGCTTTGGCAAAGGGATGTTGCGGATGGCAGATGAGCACCATCGGATCATCACGCAACGGGATGATCTCCAGGCGCAGTTCTTTCTGCGGATAGGCCACCAAGCCGATGTCCACCACGTTGCCCAGCACATCGTCATAAACCTGATTGGCCCGACGATATTCCACATGCACATTCACCGTGGGAAACTGCTTCAGGAATTGCTTCAGGTAAGGAGGCAGGTCATGCAAACCGATGCTATAAATGGTCGATACGCGTATGGTGCCTGATACGATATCCTTAATCTCTTGGATGCGGTTCTGCAGCGCATCGTAAGTTTGGATAATCTGCTTGCTGTACTCGTAAAGGACTTGCCCCTCACGGGTAAGGCGGAATTTCTTCTTGCTGCGCTCGATCAGGATGGATTTGAAGTGCCGCTCCAGCGAGCTAATCTGCTGGCTGACAGCCGACTGGGTCACGCTGTTGATCTGCGCAGCTTTAGTAAAACTTTCTGTCTCAGCTAAATCAGTAAAAACTTTCAGGCTCTCAATTTGCATGAGCAAACCTGTTATTATAGAAAAAGAATAAAGTCAACTAATGTCACGTAGTAATATATTCTTCCGGATTAAGCACCTTCTTGACTTTTAACAGAAGGTCTTGGCTGCTAAAGGGTTTCTGCA
>CAZRGY010000152.1:0-6516 GCA_964599715.1 uncultured Verrucomicrobiota bacterium
TTGGTGAACAGGGATTTCATGGAGGATGAGATAGCGGGAAGTAAATCTTAGAGCAAGGCAAAGCGAGGGAAGAAGTTGCGGGATTCCACGGGTGGTCTAGTTTGTGGGCCGGCAACTGAATTGAAATGACGAGACACTCTGGATTGACGGCGGCGGACCCGGCTTATGCGAAGAAACGCTCCACCATGGAGGTGTTGCGGCGTGTGGCGGTGTATTTGAAGCCGTATCGGGCCTTATCCCTGGCCACCATCGCGTGCGCTTTGCTGACGGTGGTATGCTCCTTTGCCTATCCCAAACTGACGGAGTTCATCATCGACGGGGTGATCGGGGCCAAGCGGGCGGATTTGCTGTTACCTTCCATTCTGGCTTTGTTGGTAGCGTTTGTCCTCCGTGATGCCTTTGACAGCTTGCGCATCCGTATCAACAACCATCTGGAGCAAAACGTGGTTTTTGACATGCGCCGGGAGGTCTATGGCCGCTTGCAACGGCTGCCGGTGGGCTACTTTGACCAACGTTCCTCAGGTGACCTGATGACCCGGGTGATCGAGGACGTGAATTCCGTGGAGCGCGTGCTGATTGACGGCACGGAGCAGGGGGCGGTGGCCATTCTTAGTATCTTTGGTGTCTTGGGTATCCTGTTTTATACGAATCCGACCCTCACTTGGCTGGCATTGGCACCGATTCCCATCCTCTCGGCGGGGGCGCTTTGGTACACCCTTACGGCGCATAAGCGTTACCGGGTGCAGCGGGAGGCTTCGAGCGCCATGAACGCCCTGCTGATGGATAACTTGCAGGGCATCCGGCAGATCAAGGCCTTCGGACGGCAGGACCATGAGGATGTGCGGTTCGCCGAGCGCGCGGAACATCTGCGGCATGGGACGTTGCTCATCATGCGTGCTTGGGCGAATTACTCGCCCGCGATGAAGTTAGTCGCCTCTTTGGGCTCAGTCTTGGTGCTCTGGTATGGTGGCCGGCAGGTGTTGACGGACCAGATGACGGTGGGGGAACTCGTCAGCTTTCTCCTGTTCTTGGGGTTGTTTTATGACCCGGTGAACCGCTTGCATGGCCTGAACCAGATGATGCAGGCCGCGCGCGCGGCGGGTGAGCGGGTTTTTGATATCATGGATGCGGCTCCGGAGCGTTCGAGTGTGGAGCGGCATGGGAAATTGAAAGAGCCGGTACGCGGTGAGGTGATCTACCAGAATGTCGGGTTCAGCTATGGCCCGGAGAAGGTCGTGCTGAAAGGCATCAACCTGCACGCCAAACCGGGCGAGATGATCGCCTTGGTCGGGCCGACCGGGGCCGGTAAGTCGACCCTCGTGAACTTGCTCCCCTGTTTCTATGAAGCGACCAGCGGGAGCATCACGATCGACGGTCAGGAAGTCAGCGGTGTCACCTTGGAATCGCTTCGCGAGCACATCAGCGTGGTTAGTCAGGAAGCGTTTCTCTTCAACGGCACCATCCGGGAAAATATCCTCTATGGCCGGCTGGATGCGACGGAGGCGGATATGATTTCGGCGTCGCAAGCGGCGAATTGCTACGAGTTCATCAGCCGGTTGCCGGAAGGCTTCGACTCCAAGGTCGGCGAGCGCGGCGTGAAGCTGAGTGTGGGTGAAAAGCAACGCGTGAGCATCGCCCGCGCGCTCTTGAAAAACTCGCCCATCATCATCCTCGATGAAGCCACCGCTTCGGTTGATACGGCGACCGAGAAATTGATCCAAGAAGCCTTCGAACATCTCATGGCCGGACGCACGAGTTTCGTCATCGCGCATCGTTTGAGCACCATCCGGAATGCGGATCAAATCCTCGTACTGCGTCATGGTGAGATTATCGAGCGCGGCAATCATGAGGAACTGCTGGAGGCCGGTGGCTTGTATGCCAAGCTCGCGCGGATTCAGGATACGCGATCCATCGAAGAGGGGTTCGAGAAATTGGACAGTGCACTGACTCAGTAAGGGCGAAAGACACATTTTCCTGCGCGTCTAAAAATGAAGATGCAAAAAGCCAACTTTGCATAAACGACACATCATTTATTGCTATTTGCAGAGCAGGATTGATTTAGTCGAGATAGGGGCGGGCCTATTGCACGTTTAGACAGGGGATGAAATTTTCTCGCACATGAGAAATCAGGCTTATCGCAATTTCATTCGTGAGAAAATTGGTAAGAAATGCTAAATTCTTGTTACAAACGTGTTTAGCTATTGCCAAATGTCTCAATAGTGGGCTAGACAGTCCGACAGTATGAATACCTTTTGGGGAAGGAATTTTTCCGCCGCCGCTCTGTCGTTTGCTTTGGCTGGGGGATTCTTCGTGTCAACTTCTTTTGGCGCTGCGCCGGAAGTCGAGAAAATCATGGCGGCCGCCGCCAAGGGCGATGCGAAAGCGCAGACGCAACTTGGCATCCTCTATTATCAAGGGCAGGGAGTGCTCCAACATTTTGGTGATGCGGCCACGTGGTTGAAGAAAGCCGCGGAGCAAGGCGAGGTCACGGCGCAACGGATTTTGGGTGTCATGTATTTCCGCGGCCAAGGTGTGGCCGTGGATCAGGCGCAGGGATTGAAGTGGCTCACCCTTGCCGCGGAAGGTGGCGATGCCACCGCGCAAACGGAAGCAGCTTTCTATTACGTGAACGGCGGCGCGGGCGTGGAGAAGGATTATGCCAAGGCGGCCAAGTATTATCACAAGGCTGCCGAACAGGGAGTGGTGATGGCACAACGCAACCTCGGGGTGATGTATCTCAAAGGTTGGGGCGTGAAGCAGAATTATCCCGAGGCCGCCAAGTGGTTGGGCATGGCTGCGGAGAAGGGTGACGTCCAATCGCAAAACGAACTCGGTTGGCTGATGTCTTCCGGACTCGCCGGCAAGCAGGACCAGGGAGAGGCCGTGAAGTGGTTCCGGCAGGCGGCAGATAAAGGCGAGCCGACGGCGCAAAAGAATTTGGGCATCCTTTATTTCTTCGGCAACGGCGTGGAGAAGAGCGACAAGGAAGCGAAGATGTGGTTCACGAAAGCCGCCGAAGGCAAGAACCCGCAAGCTTACTATTACCTCGGTCTCATGAACGCGCGCGGTCGTGGCGGTGAGACGAACCTGGTCGCTGCACTGGAGAATTATCAGAAGGCGGCCGAGCTGGGTGACATCACCTCGCAGAACGAACTCGGCTGGATGTATGACACGGGTGCCGGAGTGAAGGAAGACGACAAGAAGGCGTTCGAGTGGTACTCGAAAGCGGCCGAGGGTGGCCTGGCCATCGCGCAGCACAATCTCGGGGTCATGTATGCCAACGGCAAGGGTGTGGCGAAGAACGAGGCGGAAGCTTACAAGTGGTACTTGAAGGCGGCGGAGCAGGGGCTCGTCCGCTCTCAGAACGAGGTCGGCTGGATGCTGGACCAAGGCAAGGGTGTGGCAGCTGATCAGAATGCGGCCATGGTCTGGTTCCAAAAAGCGGCCAATGCCGGTCTGGATCTGGCCCAATACAACTTGGGTGTTTTCTTGGCCAACGGCAAAGGCGGGGCCAAGGATTTGGTGGAGGCTTACAAGTGGTTCAACCTGTCTGCCTCTCAAGGGAACACGAACGCAGTGAACAACCGGCAGTTCGTTTTGCAGCAATTGAAGCCGGAAGAAGTGGCGGAAGCCCAGAAGCGGGCGGCTGCGTTTCAGGCGGAATTGGACAAGCGTAACAAGAAGTAGGCAGTAGTAGTAAAGGGTACGGATTTTTCGGATGTGGAACGTTTAGATGGTTGTTCAGTAAAAGACCTGATTGACGTCCCAAAGTTGGAAAACTAGACATTTTTTGCTGTCTTATTCGTAACTTGACCTTTAGCAAGGGGTTGTATACGAATATGGCACTAAGCGAGCGAGTAGCACTAATAGTCCCATGAAAAACAAGCTGTTAACAAAGCTGGTTTTGTCGTCGATGGCGTTGGGCCTGGCGGTGAATCAAGGCAGGGCGAATCCTCAGGGGGGAACCGTCGCGGCAGGTGATGCGACGATTACTGGCGAGGGCACAGCCGTGACCACGATTCTTCAGACGAGCCCTACTGCGATCATCAACTGGCAAGATTTCTCCATCGGTCTCGGCGAACTCACCCGCTTCATCCAGCCCGGCGCAGATGCTGCCGTGCTGAATCGTGTACTTTCAGGTTCCCCTTCCCAACTCTTGGGTACCTTGCAGGCCAATGGTCAGGTTTACCTCATCAACCCGAACGGCATCTTGGTTGGTCCTTCCGGTCAGATCAATGCGGCGACGTTCGTAGGTTCTACGCTCGATGTGGCTGATGGAGCTTTTCTCTCGGGCGGTAACATGCAGTTCTTGGGCAGCACGACGGCGGGCATCGAGAACTTGGGTACGATCAACGCCCTCGGTGGCGATATTTTCCTTTTCGGTCACACGGTCAAGAACTCGGGCACGTTGAATGCAAGCGGCACGGCTGGTCTTGCAGCGGGCATGAGTATCGAACTTCGCCAACAGGGTAACGAGCGCATCGGTGTGTTGCTGGGTAACACGGCTGCGCCGACGGAGACGGGTGTGGACAACCAAGGTCTCGTGCAGGCGACCTCGGTGGAGATCAATGCGGCGGGTGGTAACATCTACGCGGTGGCGATCAATAACGGTGGTACGGTGCGCGCGCAACCGACCTTGACGATGGAAGGTGGCAAGCTCGTGCTGAAGTCTGAGGGTGGCACGGTCATCAATTCCGGTACGTTGGATGCCTCGAACGCTGGCGGTAAGGGTGGTGACATCGTGGTGGCGGGTGACAAGGTCAGTCTCCGTGATGGTTCTTTGGTGAATGCGAGCGGTTCGACGGGTGGTGGTTCGGTGAAGATCGGTGGCGGGTTTCAGGGGAATGACGCCTCCGTGGTGAATGCGAGCAAGACTTTTGTCGGTACGGGTGCTTCGATTTTGGCGGATGCCACCACGGTGGGTGATGGTGGCACGGTGATCGTCTGGTCGGATGAAGTGACGCGTTTCGGCGGTTCCATCTCGGCCAAGGGTGGTGCGTTGGGCGGTAACGGTGGTTTCGCAGAAGTGTCCGGCAAGTCGCTCCTGTTCTCCGGCACGGTGGACTTGACGGCGGCGGCGGGAAATATCGGAACGCTCTTACTGGATCCGGTGCAGATCCAAATCGCGGCTACTGATTTCAACCCGGTGGCGGCAAACGATGAGTTCGCGGAGAATCCCGCTTCCCCGGTGGTGTTTGCGAACACGACCATCAATGCTCTCTTGAATGGAGCTAACGTCACGTTGCAGGCCAATAGTGATATCTATGTTGATAACGCCATCAATGCGGCGGGCGTCGGTGATTTGACCCTGCAGGCGGGCCGCTCGGTCTTCATCAATGCGGATATCACCCTGAACGGTTCCTTCAGCGCGACGGCCAACGATACGGCCGCGCTGGCGGCCAACCGGGCGGTTGCTCCCTTTGCTGATGGTGGCATCACCATGGGTGGTACGGTCACCATCAACACCTCGGCCACGGGTGGTAATATCACTCTGAATGTGTTGACGGGTGCGGGTGGTGGGTTTGACTCGGGTGACATCATAGTAAATAACTTAAATGCAGGAGCCGGTCATGTGTTCCTGAACAATGCGGGGGCCACGGCGGGCAGCGATGTCCTGATGGCCAACGGCACTTCCCTCATCACGGCTGGTTCGGTCGCCTTGAACGCCGCGAATGGCAATATCGGCAGTGGGGCCACCCCGGTCCGCATGGCCAGCACGATTGTGGAAGCTTCCGCCAGCGGCACGGTGGACATCTTCGCTACCGGTGCTCTCCAGATTGGTGGAGCCTCTTTGGGCTCATTGACGGGTATCACATCGGGTGGTGCGCTTCAAGTCACCGCTCAGGGTAATATCACCCAAACGGAACTGATCACGGCTTCAGCTGCTTCGACCTTCACGATTGATACGGCGAATCCGGCAGATGTGCTTTTGGGTTCGGCGGCCAACAACTTCGGTGGTGCCATCACAGTGAATGAAGCCAACGCGGGTGTGGTGCGGGATATCGCCATTCGTAACGTTAATGCGACTCCGGCTTACCCGACCTTCACGATTGCCGGAACCATCCGGAACCTGACTCTCATTTTCGACAACGCGGATCTGACTCTCCCGGCCACAACCATCACGGGTAACTTGGTGGCCACCTCCGGCACGGGCCTGATCGCCCAGAGCGGTACGCTGATTGTTCCGGGCACCACGACGCTGAGTGCCAATACCACCATCACCCTGAATGACGCCGCCAACGACTTCACCGGAGCGGTCGCTTCTACCTCGGGTGGAAATACATCGCTGACGGATGTGAACGCCATCGTGTTGGGCACCTCCAGCGTGGGTGGTAACTTGGTGGTGAATGCGGGAACGGGCATCACTCAGACGGGTGTCCTGACGGTGACGGGTACCAGCTCCTTCACGGACGCGGGTGGCAATGATGACATCGTCCTCACCCAGGCCAATCTGTTCACCGGGGCGGTCAGCGCCAGCGGTAACAATGTCAGCATCACGGATGCGAACGGATTGAT